>UCOA01000240.1 GCA_900474095.1 Hyphomicrobiales bacterium
TCAAGCCCGAGGATGACGGAGGAGGCAGCCTCCCCAACTGTCCAAGCGGCGCTAAGATGCCTCCCTCAAGCGATCAGCGTTTCCGACCATTCCGACAATGCGGCAATGACGCCGGGCAGGGCGCTCATGCGTGAGATCACGGTCTCGGCACCCGCCTCGGTCAGCTTGTCGGCATGCGAGGGGTAGGTGTGCGACGCGCCGGTGAAGCCGACCACGCGCATGCCGGCGGCGGTGGCGCCATGGATGCCATGGACGGAATCCTCGATCACCAGCACGCGAGACGGCTCGACGCCGAACTGCTTGGCGCCGTGCAGGAAGATGTCCGGCTTCGGCTTGACACGGTCCTCGCCGAGATCGCGGGCCGAATAGATATGCGTGCCGAAATGATCCTTGATACCGACCTTGGTGAGCATCATCGTAAGACGCTTCGATGTCGAGTTGGAGCAGATGCAGTGCGGCAGGGTGAGCTGTGCCAGCACGGGCTTGACGCCGTCAATGAGCTGCACGTCACTTGCCAGCCGCTTATCGAGGATGGCCTCGTTCTTTGTGAGGAGCTGGGCCGAAAACGGGATGTCGGCTTCCTTCTCGATGGCGAGAAGCGTGTTGTGCCAGGTCATGCCGGCAAAACGCTCGGCCATTTCCTCGGTGCTGATCGGATAGCCGGCTTCGGTCAGGAGTTCCGCCTCGACCTCGCTGGCGATGATTTCCGAGTCGACCAATACGCCGTCGCAGTCGAAGATGATGAGATCAATGCTGTTCATGTCGGGAAGGCCTTTGGGGGAGGAGATCGTGGCGATGTACACGATACGCCTCGAAAGCTCAACCGCGCGGCATGGGAAGCTGTCATGCAGGAAAGGGCGGGACTGGGCATTTTGGACGCCGGCGAGACAGGCGGAAACCGAAATTGTTGCGTCCAGCGTATATGCGGGCTAGATAAAACACGCTTCGGCACCTGTTTTCCTCCGGCACCAAGGCCGCCATGACTGTTCGCCTGCGTCCGCATCATCTGCTCTGCATGCTGACCTTCATCGGCAAGGGGTATACGGCCGCGTTCACGGAAAACTATCGTCTGATCGCAAAACGCCTCTCCGCGGGCGAGGACATTCTGATCGTCGAAGGACCGGATGATATTTGCGCGCCGATGCTTGGAGAGACCGACCACCACTGTTTGTGCGACAGCGTCACGGAACGGGATTTGAAGTCGAGCGAAGCGGTCGAGGCTCTGCTCGGCATGCCAGCCGGTCCGGGAGTTTCTATCCACCCGGATGCGGATTTTCTGGCCCGGATGCGCAAAGCTTTCCGCGCCGGTTTCCTTCGCGACGGATGCGCCCGCTGCGAGTGGTCGCCGCTGTGCACCGGCATTGCCGCTTCGGGGTTCGAAGATGTGTTGGTCGTTTCGCCCGGTGGCTGATCAGGCGGACAGGGGAAAGAGTTTTGCGAATTCCTTTTCGCCGGTGCCGGTGAAGCGC
>UCOA01000022.1 GCA_900474095.1 Hyphomicrobiales bacterium
CGAGGTTTTGTCGAAGGTCGTCGACGGCCGGATGGCACTGGTCTCGGCGGCGCGTGTTCTGGGCTTAAGCGAGCGCCAGGTGCGCCGGCTACTGGAGCGGATCAGGACGAATGGTGCGGCATCGATCCGGCACAAGGCGATCGGCCGGCCGTCGAACACCGGATCGGCGATGGGGTTCGCGATTATGCTGTGGCTCTCATTCGAGAGCGCTATGCCGATTTCGGTCCAACCTTGGCAGCCGAGAAGCTTGCCGAGCTCAATGGTCTGACGGTGTCGCGCGAGACGTTGCACTGGGGGGTGACGCATGCGGCGATCACCGACAAGCGGCTCAGCGACGTCAGACGAAGCCGGACGTGAAGACCAACAGCGAGAAGATTGGCTACAAACCACGTGGCGCAAGCCAGGCAAGCGGACGGATTTCATGAACGATCCTGCGGTCATTGCCCGACGGCGACAAGCGCTCTCTGACCTCGATTCGGCGGAATGATTGGCTGCTGCAACTGTCCAGGCTCAAGCCGATGGGTGCGTCTCACCCGCCCCCGCCCTTCCCTTGCAACCCGGCCCAGCCGGTCCGGTCGGGGGCTTGCCTCAGCGCGCGTGGACATGCCGAGTGTCGCATTTCTAAAGGGCTGAAGACGCGCCCAAAGTGACATTTCTACTTTGCGCACAGCGGACATTCCAACCTTGCCGCCACATGGCAACCACCCCCGCCAGCCATCCTCTTAGAAAAGTGGCCTGGGACGATCGCGCCGCGATTACCTCATGTTTTAGGCACGACTTCCGTCCTGCGGATTGCTCGCAACGACGCCCGGACGCACCGGGGCTTCGGCGGCAGCTTCGCAGGCCGTTGGCATTATCCAATCATGCCCGTTTTCGCTCAGGTCGCGAGATTCTGGTCGACGAACATCTCAGCGAACACCTGGGGCGGCAACGTCACACCATTCGAGCGAGCGATTTCGAGATTTTTAGCCCACATATCCCGAATTGCGGTCGGCATATCGGCGGACATGTGCACAGCCGCAGCAACTGCCTCATGCCATTCTCCATTGCCTCCATAGATCGCCTGCAATTTGGGGGCCATTCTCTCCAATGTTTGCTGCTCCGCTTGGGGCAGATCGCCAATTGCCCACAGCACATACAGCTCAAGAAGCCGAAGCAACGGCTTGCGATCATAGCGTGGATTATTGGCCATCACGTTTCCTAAGCATCATTGACGGCATAGTCTATCAGGCGCGTGCAGATAGCTGAAGGCGTCGGCGGCTCGTTAAATGAAGCGAGCCAGCCCTCGACAAAGTCCTGTGCGATGCCAACTTCTAGAAAATACTTCATACCAGCATCCGACGCCTCGGGGGGCAACCCGCCGACGTCCGGTTCCCGCGCCACCAATGCTTCGGACTGCTCTGCCCATGGCTCCGCAGCGTAGATGGTGTCCTCGCTATCGAACCGACCAAGCCCCTCGATCACGTCGCCAAGCGTCGCTACCTGCCCCATATCGAGTATCCTCCCTTGCCGTTGGGGTGGAGCACATCCTGGAAGATGCTGCCCGGCTGATGCTGCGATCGTGGGACAAGTTGCATTGCGGGGTCCTTTGCGTGGTGCCAAGTCCAACCAGATGGCGACGTGCGTGGAGCAAGGCCGGTAGGTGTTCGTTGAAGATTGATCCCAAGGCTCTGCATGCCCTTAGAGAAAGCTGCATCCCCCTCCATAGCCTGCAATAGAGCATCGTTCGCTTCTTGGAAATGTGCCCCGCGCGAGACACCCGGATACGATGTTGGGCTAAGCTTGGTTTCGAAGGCGACGCTGTAAAACCGTCCGGTTGGTTCCGCGATCTTGGGGACTGCGGCCTCCGCGGCACTGGTCGACTTACCCAGTAAGCGAGAGAGCCAGCTATAGCCCGTTTGCGCAGCTTTTCTAATACCGGCTCTAGCCGGACCGACAACTGCTCCATCTGGCCCCATCATTACATTTGTGATGAGCATAGCATCCGTCTCAACAACGTTCCGGAGGGCCTCGTTGGAGCGTTCCTGAGCAACATGCTCCATTTGCGATTTGCCCGGACCGTAGCCGGAGTTTCCACCCGCAAAGAACCCTCCAAGAAAATGATCCCAGCTTGAGCTGAACGTTGATTGCGTTGTCGGCGCGCCGTCGGCGTGCCCATTCGGATCGCTCTTGTTGACCGGATCATTGCCGGCATAGGCATATCTGTTCGTCCCCACGCCTTCGATTGTCGGATCCCAATCGTCCGGCGAGAGGTCGGCTGGCGAACGAGATCAAGCCTCACTTCAACTGAGACATTAGCCTAAATCAACAGTATCCGCCAAAAGCGGACTTCAAGAGGGTTTGCTTTCTACAGGACTAATCCGTCAACCGTTAAGCTGCAGACAACGTGACAGCGCCCTTGTCATGAATCCCAGTAAGGAGGATCTCCGAAGGCTTCCTTGAGATGCTCAGCGATGGCGCGCAGCTTCTTTGACGGATTGCGGCCATCGGGATGCGCCATATAGATGAACTCTGGCTCCGGCTTGTCCCCGATGTCAATTTCAACGAGCAAGCCGTTCTTGATCGCTGGCCCGGCAATGAATGCTGGGAGAAGTGCAATGCCGAGACCGGCAATCGCCGCGTCGCGCATCATGTCGCCGTTGTTCATACCCAGCGCCATCCTCGCCCGAACGGTAATCGCGCCTTCCCGGGTCTGGAACCGCCAGTCGGCGACGCCGCGATTGGTGTAGAAGATGCCGCGATGATCGTTGAGGTCGTCAAGCGTCGTCGGCGTTTCGTAGCGGGCAAAATAGTCCGGCGAGGCGGTCAGCAAACGCCGGCTAGGTGCAAGTTTCCAGGCGACCAGCCTTGAGTCGACGATCGGGCCGTGGCGGATAATCGCGTCATAGCCGCCCGACGAAATATCCGCGCGTCGATCGTCTATGTCGAGTGTCAGTTCAATTCCAGGATTCTGTGCGAGAAACGGATAAAGCGCAGGGCCGAGATGCATGCGTCCGAAGGTGACGGGGGCAGCGATCCGAACGGGTCCGGCCAGCGTGCCGCGCCGTTCCGCCATATCGGCCGCCGCATCGTTGATCTCCTGCACGATGCGGCGTGCACGATCAAGAAAGGCAATTCCGTCCTCCGTCAGCGTCAGCTTGCGCGTCGTGCGGCGAAGCAACGTACCGCCGAGCGTCTTTTCCAATTCGGCTAGTCTTTCGCTGACCACCGATTTTGACAGGCGAAGCCGGCGTGCCGCTTCGCTGATCGAGCCGCTCTCCACGACGGCGACGAAAGCAGTGATCCCTTCGATTCTCATCATTGTTCGGTATCTCCGGATTCCAGTTTCCCGATCAGGAGACTATTCCGAACGAACCGAAAAGGCCATCTTCAGTGCATCAAAGCGCGGCAAATCGCCGTTCGCTGCACATCCAGGAGATGAGACATGAACCGCTTGAACAACAAGGTCGCCATCGTCACGGGCGCAAGCTCCGGCATCGGCCGGGTGACTGCAAAGCTGTTTGCCACCGAAGGCGCCAAGGTTGTCGTCGGGGCACGCCGCCAGCCGGAGCTCGACAGACTGGTCGAGGAAATCCGTGCCGCTGGCGGCGAGGCCGTCGCTGTCGCCGGCGACGTCCGCTCGGAAGAATTTCACAAGGCGTTGGTCGCGGCTGCGGTCGATACCTATGGCGCGCTGGACATCGCCTTCAACAACGCCGGTACCCTCGGCGAGGCGGGACCGAGCACTGGTGTATCGGAAGCTGGCTTCAGCGAAACGCTGGCGATCAACCTGACCGCCTCGTTTCTGGCCGCCAAGCATCAGATCGGTCAGATGGAAAAGAACGGAGGTGGCTCGGTGATCTTCACCTCCACATTCGTCGGCTACAGCTTCGCCTTCCCAGGCGTCGCCGCCTATGCCGCCAGCAAATCCGGACTGATTGGCCTCACTCAGGCGCTCGCTGCTGAGTACGGTCAGCAGAATGTCCGGGTCAACGCGATACTGCCGGGTGCCGTTGATACAGACATGTACAGAGACATGAACGACACAGCCGACAAACAGGCCTTCATCACCAGCCTGCATGCCCTGAAGCGGGTGGCCACGCCTGACGAGGTGGCCCGCTCGGTGCTCTACCTCGCCTCAGACGATGCTAGCTTCGTCACCGGCACGGCATCGCTGATTGATGGCGGTGCGTCGATCACCCGCACTTGAAGGCCGAGGAAATACGGCTGGCGCCGATACATGGTCATGGTCACCACGGTCCGCACGGCCCTACGCATGGCGTGGTCGACGCGACGATTGCCACGACTTACCGCGGCATCTGGGCGATCAAGTGGTCGTTCGTTATCCTCGCGGCGGCCGCGGCGATGCAGATCGTCGTCGTCGCGCTCTCGGGCAGCGTCGCGCTGCTCGCCGACACCATCCACAACGTGGCTGACGCCACCACGGCGATCCCGCTTTGGATCGCGTTCGCTATCAGCCTGGTGCACCCGCTCCCGTTCCGGCCAGGTGCTCTTGATGAAGGCGAGCACTGCGCCGCATCGTCGCTCATGAAATTCCCGAAGCCCGGCATATCGCTTTGGTAGTCCCCGCCAACAACCGCAGCCGGTGCTTCCTTGGTGATCACTCGTAAGGATAGAACCATCCTGAAGGCGCGCTATGCGCGTCCGCCTTGACGGGGAAACACATGCCGACGAAGAGCCCCAGGAGCAAACTTAGGAACACTCGTGCGGCATTCCACACTTGGCTAGAAACCCAGGAATGTTCGGAACGACCGATCTCAGTGCTGAAGCTGTGCATGATCAATCCTCGTCGTTACCAGATTTCGGTAAACCGCCCCGTGCCGAGGCGATCAGCTGCTTCATGGAACTGGCGTCGGTCAGGCCTCGCACGATTTCCTTCCCGACGACGAAGCTCGGCGTTTCTGCTTCAAGTGTACCAAAACTCTAAAAAGGACTACATCTCGTCCCGCGGGAAACTCGCCCCCTTGACCCTCCCATCGTTTGAAGCGACCGAGATGGTCAACCAGATGGCCAGGAAGATGCTTAGCGCTGCACCCGTCAAAGGTTTTGTAGTCGTCCACAGTTTGGAAAGCAGCATTATGCCGGCGCAAATAAAGAGCCCGGCCGCAATGACGTTGATTGTGTGCATTTCACGACGTCCGCAATTTTTGACGAGATACCTCGCTTTCGATCAGTGGGCGACCGAACGCGAGGGATCTTCCTTTACGCCACTTGCTGCTGAAGGCGGGATGCAAGCCAGGCTGCCAGGGATCCGAGCCCACTGACGGAGAGCAGTTCAGCGACCGCGATTAGGCTTGGCTCGACATGCGCTGCAAAGAACGTGATGAGACCGAGGAAATAGGCGGGAATGTTGTTGACCGGAGCGACGACCCGCAACGAGACGACGATCATTGCAACAACGAACACGACGATGCCGAACGCCAGAGGCCCTGCCACCGGGATCAATGCTCCAACGGCCAGCACAGCTCCAACACCCAGTGTTATTCCAGCAGCCAGGCAAAGATAGCTGCAACACGCGTCCTTTGCAGAATGGCCGCGCGTGAAGAACGCGACCCAACCCATGAACATCGCCCAGAACGGCCAGCCAAGGCTTGCAGAAGATGTGGCCGCGACCGCAGCAACGACGGCGGCAATCAGAGTGATGATGTTGAATTTCAGTGTCGGTGAGATCAGTGCGTTTTCCGGTTTGACAGTCATTTCGTTCTCCGGTGCTCGTCTGTGATCAAGACCCGTATTCGGGAAGCGATAGTCTGCAGTCTGAGAAGCAGTCCCCTGCACAACGGCGGAGACCGCTTCCATCTTAGGCGACGATCAGAGCGTGGCTGGCTTCAGCAGGTCCTGCAGGCCGATGTTGCGGAACATCTCGGCTCTGACTCGATCGGCAACCCCATTGACGACCTCGGCACCATCCTGAGACGGATCGACATGGACGCGGAATGGGCGCGTGCCGAATGGCATGCCGATCACGTCGACGATCGCAACAGCCACCGATCCGGCGTCCGCATCGGCGGGCTCCAATGTTGCAAGGCCCTGCAAAGCCTGCTCCGGCACGCCCTTATAGGGCCCTTCATTGTATTCAGCCGCACGGACAGTATCTGCCGGAGAACCTGAATGAGCGAAATGGTTGGTGCCCTTGGTAAAGGCGCCGGGAACGATGATCGAGGTTTCGATGCCCCAGCGTGTAAGCTCCGCTGCATAGGAAACGGCGAGCGAATCCATCGCCGCCTTGGCGGCAAAGTAGGGAGAGAGATACGGCGGAGTGCCGCCACGGGTGCTCGAGGACGAAACCCAAACGACCAGCCCCTTGCCTTGCTTGCGCATGTGCGGGAGTGCGGCCCTGTTCACGCGCTGTGTGGACAGGACGTTGATGTCGAAGAGTTCCGCGAATTGCTCTGGGGTGAACGCTTCTGCCGGTCCGAACGACATATGGCCGGCATTGTGCATGATGACATCGAGGCGACCGGCCTCTGCAATAATCGAGGCGATACCGTCTTCCACTGACGTGTCGGACGCGACATCAAGTTGCACGGAGCGCAGATCGACGTCGTTGTACCTGGCAAATGCTGCCGCATCGGCAACAGCCTTTGCGTTTCGTCCGCTGGTAGCGCGCATGCCGGCGTAAACAGTGTGTCCGGCCTTGGCGAGTGCGCGGGCTGTGAGGGCACCGAAGCCGCTGGAGGCACCGGTGATGACGATAACTTGCTTGCTCATCGGAGATATCCTTCGAAACTGTCAGATTGGGTGAATGTTGGGGGGTAAGGAGGGGCGAGTATTCAAACCCGCCCGACTCTCTGATTGAAATCTGGGGAACCGACCGAGGTCAGGCTACGCCGCCATTGGCGCGGACGATCTGCCCATTGACCCAACCAGCATCAGGGCCTGCAAGGAACGATACGACGTTGGCGATGTCGTCCGGCTGACCGAGGCGTTCGAGTGGCGGCATCTTCGAAAACTGTGCGATCAGCTCATCGGACTTGCCGTTCAGAAACAGATCGGTGGCGATCGGGCCGGGAGCCACGGCGTTGACCGTGATGTTGCGGCCGCGCAGTTCCTTGGCGAAGACATGCGTGAACGCCTCGACCGCAGCCTTGGTGCCGTTATAGACCGCATAGCCTGGCATGTTCAGTGCGAGCGTCGTCGAGGAGAAGTTGATAATGCGGCCGCCGCTCTGCAGGCGTTTTGCTGCTTCCCGCATCGCGTTGAACGTGCCCTTGGCGTTGATGGCGAAGTGGCGGTCGAACTCTTCGTCGCTGGTCTCAGCGAGCGGCAGTGTTTTCAGGATCCCGGCGTTGTTGACCAGCACATCGATGCGGCCAAATGCGGTTTCAGCGGAGTCGAACATGCGGGCCACAGCAATCGCGTCGGACACATCTGCCTGGGCACTGATTGCCTTGCCACCCTTGGCTTCGATCTTACGAACGACATCTTCGGCAGGCGCTGCGCTGCCCGAATAGTTGACGACAACCGTAAATCCGTCGTTTGCGAGGCGCTCGGCGATTGCTGCGCCGATACCGCGGGATGCGCCGGTGACGATGGCAACCTGGCTTGTGGTGATGGACATTTTTCTCTCCTTTGCGTTCAGCGCTTGTTGACAAGGAGGAAGATGCCACTATCCGCCCTGCGGATAATCATGCATTCTTCGCCAATACTATGCGAGGATGGCGAACAATGGATAGACTGGATGCGATGCGGATTTTCTGCCGCGTGGTGGAGCGGAAAAGTTTTACTGCTGCGTCAGAGGATCTTGGCTTTCCACGCTCCACCGTTACGGACGCTGTCAAGCAATTGGAGGCACGCCTTGGGGTGCGTCTTTTGCAACGAACAACCCGGCATGTCAGCTCGACCCTCGACGGTGAAGCCTATTACCAGCGCTGTACCTCCATTCTTGACGACATTGAGGATGCCGAAGGGGCATTTGCGGGAGCGGTTCCGAAAGGGCTTCTCCGCGTCGATGTACATGGGACGCTTGCGCGGCACTTCGTTATGCCGAACCTCCCATCTTTCTTTAAATCGTATCCGGATATCGAATTTTACATGACTGAAGGCGATCGGTTTGTGGATCTCGTTCGTGAAGGCATCGACTGCGTTCTGCGTGTTGGTGAGCCACAGGGCGGAGATATGATAGGACACCGTGTCGCCTTGCTGGAAGAGGCAACATGCGCCTCGCCCGACTATCTCAAGCGACATGGTATGCCCCAAAGCGCCGATGCGCTTGATGGGCATGTCATGGTTGGATTTCGCTCATCAGCGACTGGCACGCTGATCCCATTGGAATTTTCCGTGAACGGCAAAGTCATCTATCGCCAGCTTCCGACGATAATTTCGGTAAATGCTGCGGAGAGCTTCATTGCCGCAGCCAGACAAGGTCTAGGCCTGATCCAAATTCCTCGTTATCACGCGCAAGCGGAGCTCGACGCCGGTACGTTGATGCAAGTTCTGCCGGACTTTCCACCAACTCCTACGCCTGTATCTCTTTTTTATCCTCGCAACAGGCAACTATCTCCAAGGGTCAGGGTATTCATCGACTGGTTGGCGGGAATATTTCGTGAAGCGAGGGCACTAAAATAGACGCTGCTTGCCCTCTGTTAGGGTAGCAGGATCGCCGTTCGATAATGGCAGTACATCGCGTGCGTAGTCGCGTGGATTTCCATTCCGGCTCGGGTGGGTTGTATCCACCTCTTGGATTGAACGAGGATGGCCGCACAGCAGCTCCGCGGCCAGCGCTGTCGGAGCCTCTGCAGTGGGCCTTAGTTCATGAGCCTGCGAAACAGTCGCGCAAACCGGCGAAACTCTTCCTCCTCACCCTCGAACCAGGCGTCCAGCCCGCAGTAGGCAACCGCGGTCGCTGCATCGCTGCTATAAAGCGCATGTGCCTGGTCGATGATGGCGTCATCGCCCGGATTGCCTTGCGCGGCGGGTTGCGGGCTTGTGGCTTTCTGTCCCTTGGACCGGACTGGATTGCGCGACATCATTCGTCTCCCGTGTCTGATGTGAATTTTCAATGATCGCCCGCGTTGCCGGACGCTGTTGCCGCTGCGCTGCTCAAAACGCTCACCGCGGCAGCGCTGGCTGTCTGGCGGCCTGACGAGCGAGCGGGCAATATCGATGATGTCGTCACGCGCGGCGGTCGGATCCTCGGTGTTCCACCGCGAATATCCGACCTATCGTATTGAGCAGAAGCTGGGCCGCTAGAATTGCTGTTGTGCCGGTGTGATCGTAGTCGGGAGCGACTTCGACGAGGTCGATGCCAACGATGCTGCCGCGCTTTGCCAGACCGGCAATCAGTTCCAGGACCTCATAGTAGATGAAGCCTCCGTGGCTCGGCGTACCGGTGCCTGGGGCGATCGATGGATCGAAGCCGTCGATGTCGATGGAGAGATAATAGCGTTTGCCTGCTGGAATACGCTCGAGAACCGCATCTACGCCAAGTTTGCGGATCTGGCGCACCGACAGGATGTCCGACCCCTGAGAGCGAGCGTGGTCGTAGCCTTCCTTGGCGGTGGATGACACATTGCGGATGCCGAGCTGGGTCATCCCCGTCACCCAAGGCTTTTCCGAAGCACGACGCATCGGGCTGCCGTGGCCGAAGCGTACCCCATGGCGCTCATCGACGAAATCGAGATGCGCATCGAACTGCACGAGATGGACAGGCTCCTGATCGCTGAAGGCGTTGATGCAGGGGATGTTGATGGAATGATCGCCGCCGAGCACGACCGGGAGTGCACCTGCGGCAAGGATCTTGCGGACGCCGATTTCTGTATTGGCGTGGCTCGACATTGTGTCAGTGTGAATGATATCGGCGTCGCCGATATCAACGATCCTGACACCTTCGAGATAGGTCACGTCGTCTTCGTGGTCGTAAGCTCCGGCGTGGCCGAACGCGAATAGTGTCGATGCTTCGCGGATGCCCCTTGGTCCGAAGCGGGCGCCGGATCGCCATTGTGTGCCGAAGTCGAACGGTGCGCCGAGGATCGCGACATCGGCATCGATCTGGTCCCAGTTCTCGACATAAGGGCTCTTGGCAAAGGTGGAAATGCCGACGAAGGGCAGGTTGAGCCGACCCTTATCGTATCCGTGAGCAGCCATGATCGTTCCTTTCAATGTATCAAAGTGCGCGTTCGCGCCAGGTCTGGAGAAATTGCGAAAGACGTTCGCTTTTCGGGGTGGCAAAAAGCGTTTGCGGCGGGCCTTCCTCGACAATGCGGCCGCTATCCATGAACACGACACGGCTGGCCGCATGGGCGGCAAAACCCATCTCGTGGGTGACGATGACCATGGTCATGCCCTCCACAGCGAGTGTCTTCATGACCGAAAGCACTTCGCCCACCAGTTCCGGATCGAGCGCCGAGGTGGGTTCGTCGAAAAGCATCGCCTTCGGCCGGACTGCCAGCGCCCGGGCAATGGCCACGCGCTGTTTTTGCCCCCCGGACAGGCTTTCGGGACGGCGATCCGCGAAGGTGGAAAGCCCGACCTTCTCCAGCATCGCCCGCCCTGTTTCCTCTGCCTGCTTTCGTGGCACGCCATGCACCAGCCGAAGTGCTAGGGTCACATTATCGAGCACGCTCATGTGCGGCCAGAGGTGGAAGTGCTGGAATACCATGCCAAGGGACCTGCGTGCTTCCGCCAGTTCCCTCGCACCGGCCCGTTCTCGTCCGAGTGGCGTTTCCCGCCAACCGATCAGCTTTCCAAAAACATGCACATCGCCGCCGTCGTAAGGATCGAGAAAAGCAATAGAGCGCAACAGCGTGCTCTTGCCCGAACCGGAGGGGCCGATGATGCAGGTAACATCGCCAGCATGAATATCGAGGTCGATGCCGGACAGCACCCTCTTGTCGCCGAAATGCTTCTGAAGTCCGCGCACCGAGATCGCAGCTTTACTTGCCGTCATATCAGGAGCCTTTCACCGTAAAGCGTCGCTCTGCATAGAAGCCGAGACGCGCGATAGTTTCGACGAGCGCCCAGTAAAGGAGGGCGATGGTAAGATAAGGGGTGACGACAGCAAAGGTGATGGAGCTGATCGTACCTGCGACCTTTGTCAGTTCACCAAGCGTGATGACCGAAAGCACGGCAGATTCCTTGACCAGATTGATTGTCTGCCCGACGCAGGCAGGAAGCGTGACCCGCAATGCCTGGGGCAGTTCGATATTGAGAAAGCTCTGGCCCGGTGTCAGGCCAAGCATTTCGGCGGCTTCCTGCTCACCCTTCGGTATCGCACTGAAGCCGGCTCGAAAGATTTCCGCAAACGGTCCGGCCCCATAAAGCCCGAGACCGACGATGCCGGCGACGTGGGGGCTCAGCAGCAAACCGAACTGCGGGCCTCCGTAATAAAGGAGGAACAACACCAGCGCGAGCGGTGCGCCACGCGCAAATTCGATGTAACCGCGGGCCGGAATCGCAATGAGCCGAAAGCGGCTGCGCAATGCAAGTGCAAGAAAAATGCCGACGATTACGGAAATGAAGATGCCGAGCAGCGAAACAGCAATCGTGGTGGCAAGACCCGCCGCGTAAAGTGGAATATCGTTGACGAAACCCGACATTATCGTTTCGCCTCCCGTGACAGGTGGCGCTCCAGCAAAAGGCCAATACACGCCAGAACTGCGCCAATGATCACGTAAAGCAACAATGCCGAGGCATAAGCCTCAAGGGGACGAAATGTCGATGCGGCGACCTGCTGCGCCCGGCGGGTAATGTCGGTGACGGCGATCACCGATACCAGAGAGGAGTTCTTCACCAGAGCCTGCGTCTCCCCGATCAGGGCCGGTAGCATCATGCGTATCGCCTGAGGCGCTTCGATCTTGAAAAATGTCTGGGTTGCGGACAGACCTAGCATGCTGGCAGCCTCGATCTGGCCTCGCGGGATCGCTTGCAGTCCGGCGCGGTAGATCTCGGACTGGAAGGCTGCGGTGTTCAATGCCAGCGCCAGTGTTGCGGCTAGCGTTGGTTCCAGCTCCAGCCCGAGAAATGGCAGCAGATAGAAGACGATCAGCAATTGCACGAGGATGGGCGTTCCCCGCCAGAAGGAGAGATAAAGTCCCGCCAGACGCCTTGTAACCCTGCCGCCGCGTGAAGCCGCGGCAAGGAGAATGGCCAGCGGCGCACCGAGAAGCAGCGCTGAAAAGCTGACCATGACGGTGGTGGCGAAGCCATCGAGAAGAGCTGACCAGACACCTGCGAGTCCTCTGTCCATGACTGGACCTTACTCGCTAACGGCAAGTTTTTCCGGCAGTTCCATCGTCGCGCCGAACCACTTCTTCTGCAACTCCGCGAGCTTGCCGGACTTGTTCAGCTTGACCATTTCGGTATCCATCAGCGCATTCAGCGAGGCACTGTCGGCATCGTTGCGGCCGGCCCAGGAGAAATAAGTCTTGGCACCGAAGGTCGGCAGTACGACTTCAAAGACATCAGGACGTTGACGTGCTGCTTCGAGCAGGTTCGGCAGCGAGTTGATGACGGCGCTGATACGGCCGGCTCCGAGATCAGCATAGGCCTCAGAAAAATCTGTATAGGTGGAAATGGTAACGTCGCCCTTGCCACCGGCCTTCAGTTCACCAGCGAACTTTTCAAGTGCGGCAAGCTGGGCCGAACCTGCCTGTGAGCCGACTGGCTTGCCGGCAATGTCTTCCGGTCCGGTAATGGCAGAATCACCCTTGCGCTTCAGCATAGCCATCGTGGCATCGGCGATCGGTGCGGACAGATGATAAGCCTTCATGCGTTCCGGCGTGACAGTGACGGAGGTCACGACATAATCGAACCGGCTGGCGGCGAGACCCGGAAGGATGCCCTGCCAAGGCAGGTCCAACCGCTTCAGTTCGACACCGGGCAGAGCCTTCATGATCTCTGCCATGATATCTGCGGAATAGCCGACAATCTTGCCGTCCTCGACAAATTCGAACGGCGCGAAGCGCGCTTCGGTAGCGACAGTGAAGACCTTATCCGTTTTGATTTTCCCGAGTAGCTCGGCCGCTGAAGCAACGGGTGCGGCCAACGCGATGGCAAATGCGGCGCCGATCAGAAGGCTTTTCGAATTCCGAATGACTTTCATAGTGCTGTTCCCCTGTTTTTCCGGGACCGTTTCGTGATCTCCGAAGACAGGGAAGCATGGACAATGCTACAGAAAAATAGGAAACTTATGGAGTTTACATCAAGATTATTAATGTAAGGATGCGCGGATGCTGCTTGCCCAATCCGACCTCAGGTCATTGACCGTGTTTCGGGCGGTCGTTGACCATAAGAGTTTTCTCGGTGCGCAGATCGCGCTGGGCCTCAGCCAGTCGGCGGTCAGTTTCCACATCAAGGCGTTGGAAGATCGTCTGGGTTTCAAGTTGTGCCAGCGTGGCCGCTCGGGTTTCGAACTGACGGACCGCGGTGCTATCGTGCATGAGCGTTCAAAAGGGCTTTTTTTGGCACTCAATGCCTTTGAGAGCGACATCGGGTCACTCAAAAACCGCATTACCGGCACTCTAAGGCTCGGCCTCGTTGATAATACCATTACCGACAGCGACCTGCCCATCCACCGCGTGATCGCCCGTATCAGCGAACGGGCGCCCGAAGCGCGCGTTGAACTGGCAATCGACACCCCGGATGCGCTTCTTTCGGAAATTGCCAATGGCGGTCTGGACATAGCATTGCTACCGGAAACGCAACCCTATCAGGGTCTGAAGCTGTCGCGGTTCCGTGAAGAAATCCATTCGCTTTACTGTGGCCAAGGGCACCTCCTCTTCCGGCATGCGGAAGCCGAATTGACGATCGAGCACATCGAAACTTTCGATTTCGTTGTACGGCCATATGCAAACATGCGTGAATTGCAGTTCTTCCCAAAGGCACGTGCGCGGGCCATTGCCTCCAACATGGAGGCGCAAGCAATGTTTGTGATGTCCGGACACTATCTTGGATACTTGCCGGATCACTATGCACGCGACTGGGTGCAGAAAGGGCGTTTCAGGCAGCTTATGCCGGAGGAAACCCGTATTCATTCCACCTTCGTCATCGCGACGCGGTCTACAGAGAAACCGTCGACCATCCTAGACTTCTTCATCCGTGAACTGGCGGGCATTGCTTCGGAGGCTGTACACATGGGACATTCTTTCGCCCCAGGAAATGCGACAAGAATGTAAGGCTAGTACCGCATGTTATATATCATCGACTGGATCTTCCCGATATCGCGGACGTGATTTTCCCGATGAGACGGATCGAAAATTGCGTGACAGCATTACAACCGCCCCCCACAAATGGTTGAAGAAACTAACCAAGGAAATATCTTCGGGCCGGGCACCGTCGTCGTCAAGATTTTCTCTGCGGCAAACCGTATATCCGATGCCTCGTGCATACATTCTTTTTCTCTTCCTATTTTTCGCACAACTCCCAACAAAACTTAGAATTTTGCGCCTGAGTTTTGGAACGCGCATTTTTGCACCACTGCTCACGCGGCGATTTTGCCGAAATCTATCCGGCTGTCCAGATCGAGATCGAACTGGCCGTAGGGATTAACGTGAGCATAGATCAGCGGTGTGAGGCCGCGATAATCTTCCGGTGCCATACGACGGTGCCAGGCTGGTTCGGCGAGCACCGTTTGCAGCATGCGCGTGTTCACATAGACGAGCGAGGCTTGAAGTAGATGCAGTGCCAGCGCCGAAACTTCCTGCTCATCAATGCGGTTGGTTGCCATCTCACCACCTTTGCCGAAGAAGACGAAACCGTTGGCGCTATTCCAGTTTTCGACGACATTGAGGCCTTCATGGATTTCCCGGCGAAAGGCTTCCTGTCGCAGGTAACGGCATAGAAAGATCGTCTTGACCGCACGTCCGAGTTCGATCAACGCCTTGTAGGTCGGGTGCATCACTTCGGCCCGTGCGAAGCGGCGCAGGATCGCCTCCGGATCGGCTGTGCGCGTCCGCATGGCAGCGGCATACTTGACCATTTCGTCATATTGCTGCTCGATCTCCTCCCAGTTAATCGGGTTGGAAAGGATCGGAAGCAGGTTCGGCAATCTTGCCCGGAAGCTCACATTCGGTGACGGCAGCTTCTGCCGGGCAATCGCCTTCAGGCGTGGGGCGAGTTCAAAGCCGAGCAAGCGGCAAAAGGCGAAACCGACCGCGCTCTGGCCGTGGCTATCGACATATTGCCGCTGGATTTCCAGATCGGTGCAATGGCGGAGAACGCCTTCGATCATCGATGCGACCTCCGATGACGAGCACCGTTTGAGCTGGGAATAGACGCAGGTGGCCCGCTTTTCGACATGCCAGTAGATCATCACACCGTGTCCGCCATTTCGGGCATGCCGCCTGATTGCGCATCAGAGCATCGCGCCTCGATCGTCGCAGTCCGAGCGTGAATTCCGTCATCTCGGCGACAAAGCTGCCGCTGCCGACGCGCCGCTCGATAAACCCCTCGGCATGAAGCTGAGTGTAAGCCGACTCGATCGTATCGCGAGAAACACCAAGGGAAGCCGCGAGCGCCCGCGAAGCGGGAAGCGGTTTACCGGAGCCGAGAGCACCGTCCAGGATCATCTGTCTGATCGCACGCTGTATCCGCGCGTGCAGCGGCATGGCTGCATGCGCGGGATGCGCAAGCCATGCCTTTACGGATTCCAGTTGGGAGTGCTTGAACATTTGGTCTGAATCCATCCTTATAAGTCGCGGATATTATCAGTCCATTATACCGGTAGAGCATACGTCTGCCACTCTGTCGGCGAAACGGGCCAGATTTCCTGCAATGGAGACGGAGTAATGCTAACCTATGTTAGCTCCGACGGGGATACATCCTGACGATGTCGGTAAGGAGCCGGTAGTGTTGGAGACTGGGCAATGTTCACGGATGGCGTAGGTGGGCTTTTCCACCAGCGCCTTCAGAAAGGGCCCTCTGGTCAACCAGTCGGAGAGACGATCTTCGCCTGAATCAACATCCGAAGAAGATTCCGTAAGTGATTGAAAAATGATTCGTTTCGAGTCGGAACGAATCACCTTCGCACGCTTTGAGTCGCGTATTAGTGATTCGGAGTATTTGTCATGGCGTCTGGACAGCGTGCCCAATGGAAGGGCTTCGTTAAATTCGGTGAGGTTTCCTGCGGAGTTGCGCTGTACACCGCCGCATCGACCTCCGACCGCATCACCTTCAACACCATCAACAAGGCCACGGGCAATCGAGTTAACCGCGTCTTTATCGACAGCGAGACCGAGGATCCGGTGCCGAAGGAGAAGCAGACCAAGGGCTTCGAGATCGACAACGGCCAGTACATCATAATTGATCCGGAAGAAGTCGCCGCGACGGTCCCTGAGAGCACCAAGACCCTGGAGATCGAGGCCTTCATCCCCTGCTCCGATGTCGACGACGTCTACTTCGACAAGCCCTACTACCTCACGCCGGATAAGATGGGCGGCGACGCCTTCGTTGCCTTGCGCGATGGCATGAAGAAGTCGAATGTCGCGGCCATCGCCCGCACCGTTCTCTTCCGCCGAATGCGCACCGTCCTGATACGCCCGCACGGCAAAGGCCTCATCGCGACGACCATGAACTACGATTACGAGGTTCGCTCGTCGAAGAAGGCTTTCGAGGAAATGCCGAAGCTGAAGATCGAGGGTGAGATGCTCGATCTCGCCAAGCACATCATCGCGACGAAGAAGGGCGAGTTTGATCCGGCGACGTTCGACGACCGCTATGAAGCCGCCCTCGCCGATCTCGTGAAGGCGAAGATGGAGGGTAAGGTGCTGCCGAAGCCGAAGAAGGTGGAGGTTTCCAAGCCGAACGATCTGCTCGCAGCCCTCCGAGAAAGTGCTGGTCTCATGAAGGCGGCTGCATCGAGCGACAAACCGAAACGCACGGCCGCTAACGCCAATCAAGGTACAGCTCGGCAGCGCGCCGCGCGAGGAACGGCTTCGAAGACCTCCTCTGCGAGATCCGCCCCGCACCGCAAGGCAGGCTAGGGAGATAGGCCATGGCACCGCGTTATTATTGGAAGGGCTATCTCAAGCTCTCGCTGGTCACCTGCCCTGTTGCAATGACGCCAGCGACCTCGGAATCCGAGAAAGTCCGCTTCCATACTCTGAACAGGGACACAGGGCATCGAGTCGTCTCCCAGTACATCGACTCCGTGACGGGAAGGCCGGTCAAGGAGGAGAACGAGGCCAAAGGCTACGCTCGCGGCGAGAACGACTATGTGATCCTGACTGACGACGATCTCGACGCAGTCGCACTCGATACGGTGAAAACGATCGATATCGAGAAGTTCGTCCCTGCCGAAAGCATCGAATGGATCTACTTGGAGAAGCCGCATTACCTGATGCCGGACGATGCCGTCGGGAACGAAGCCTTCGCCGTCATCCGTGATGCAATGAAATCCGACAAGGTGGTCGGGATTTCGAAGCTCGTGATGGGGCGCCGCGAGCGAGCGGTGGTCCTGGAACCGCGAGATGAAGGGATCGTCCTCTGGTCGCTCCGCTTCGGCGACGAGGTGCGGCCGGAGGACGCCTATTTCGAAGATATTGACGAGAAGGCCGACCCCGATCTCGTTCCGCTCGTGCAGCAGCTCATCAAGCAGAAGACCAAGCGGTGGTCGCCGGACATGGTGAGCGATCCGATACAGGAGGCTTTGCTGAAGCTCATCGAGGAGAAGAAGAAGCTCCTCAAGCCGAAGAAAGCGGCCAAAGGCAAGAAAGAGGAGGCCGCTCCGACTTCAAACGTGGTCAACATCATGGAGGCGCTTCGCAAGTCTGTCGAAGCAGATCTCAAGAATCGGAAAGCGGGATGACATGCAGCCTAGAGAGATCGTGGACACCTTGACGGCTTGAACTCTCGACCTACCAGAACCCCAAGATCAGGCGCGACGGGATTTATGGCTGCCCGAGGGACTTTGTGTCCCCCGCCTCGCATTCCGGCAGTCGTACAGGTTTGGCGAGCTTCGCTATGGCCTCAGGCTTGGAGCAAGCCGGGAAGCCAGCCAGCGGCATTGTCTCTATGAACCGATTGCGCTCGATCATACTTAGGCCGGGTTCACTGATCATGCTCTCGACAGTCACCTCGGGGTGCTGCTTGAGAGTTTCCATAGCTGAAGCATGCGCCTCGTCGGTTCGACCCAGTGCCGCAAGCGAGCTGCTACGGACCACCCAAGTCCACTTTTGGTAGTTGTTGGGCGTCATGCGCTCCAGCATCTTCACCGCGTCTTCATACCGCCCCGCCATAAAATAGGCAGGTGCGAAGAAGTTGGATGCCCACATCGGATAATTCGGGTCGAGCCGCATGACCTTGTCGACCATTTGAGCACCGCGTTCTGGTTCACCGAATCGTGCTGCATAGCCGCTGTAAAAAGTCAGGATTTCGGACGAACCCGGTGCGAGACGAAGGGCCGTCTCGAATTCAGACTTGCCGCGGCCCATATCGCCCTTATTGGCAAGGCTCATACCAAACACCGCATGGGCTTCCGCGTCGCTCGGATCAAGCCGCGCCGCGCGTTCGGCCACATCGGCAGCCGCCTTGCGGTTGCCCTCAGGATCGACGCCGAACACCCCCATCAGATCATGAGCGTGGTAAAGTTCTACCCAGGCCCGTGCCAGCCCGGGGTCCAGTTCCACGGCGCGATTGAGAAAGGTGATGGCCTCCTCGTCATCGGCTTTGGTGAGCTTTTCAATCTTCTCGGACCCGAGCAGGTAGTAATCATAGGCGTTCAGGTTTTCAGGCCGTTTGCGTTTGGCTGCAGCCCGCCCGGCCTCTTGAATCAGTCCCACTCCGCCGCCGAGGCGGTTGGCGACCTGCTCTGCGATTTCGGTCTGAACGGCGAACACGTCCTCGGCGGGCCTATCCCAATTCTCCGACCAAAGATGGCGGCCGGTTTTTGCATCGATCAACTGTGCAGTGATCCGTACCCGCCCACTCTGCCGCTGGATAGAGCCTTCCAGGACAAAGCCGACATGGAGCGCAGTTGCGACCTCGAGGGTATCCACCGGCCTGCCCTTGTAAGCTTCCGTCGAATTCCGCGCCACCACCTCGAATTCGGGAAACCGCGCGAGGTCGGTGATGACGTCCTCGGTCAGGCCATCGGCCAGACGCCCGCTTGCCTCGTCGCCGCCATAATTTTCGAAGGGCAGCACCGCCACCGAAGGCTTGCCGCTTAAAGGTTCGGGCTGCATGAACCACCAGACTCCGCCGCCCGCCAGAGCCAGCGCCACGATCGACGCTGTAACCATCTTGGCCCAGCGCGGTATCATTCCGAGGAGCGGGCGACGCACCCGTTTGCCGTCGAGCCTCAGCCGATACATCCGCACCGGGCGGCTGATGTTCTTGACCTGCTGATTGCCGGCGAAATCGAGCGGCCAGTCGAGTTTGCCCTGGAGATGATCGTAGGCCGTCCCCGACACCATCACGCCGCCCGGCTCGGCCAAATGCTCCAGCCGCGCGGCGACATTCACCCCATCCCCATACACATCGCCATCCACCAACGCCACATCGCCCAGATTGATCCCGACGCGGAATACGATGCGCCCAGGCTCCGGTAGGTCGGCGTTGCGCGCCGCCACGGAATTCTGAAACTCCGCAGCGCAGGCAACCGCATCAACCACGCTGTCGAAGGCGACGAGCGCGCCGTCGCCCATCAGTTTGATAACGGTGCCATGGCGTCGGGAAATGGCGGGATTGATCAGCTCGGCGCGGATGTCCTTCAGGCGCTGAATGGTGCCGCCCTCATCGGCCTCCATCGCCTTCGAGTAGCCTACCATATCCGCCGCCAGGATCGCGAGCAGCTTCCGGTCAAGTGCGGGGGTACTCATCATCGTTGCCCTGCATGAACATGCAACAGTGCCGGCAGTTTACACCCACCGAAGCGCCGCAACCAGCACACCGCCAAAACGTCATATCTGCTTAGGGCGCGGTCGCGCTTGGTGGCCTTTGCTACATGATACCGGAGATTTCCTGGGCATCGGTGCAAAGCCTGTTGCTGTGGCGCGATCAGGCGCTACCGACGGTTGCCTCCTCGTGAGGCCAACCCTCAGTGGCGCCGTCCGTCGGCGGTGGAGCTCGGTCAATTCATCAAGATCACCTGCCAGCACTGTAGAGTGACACATCGCTATGACCCAAGCGATTTGATCAAGGTTCTCGGAGACGTCCCCTTC
>UCOA01000047.1 GCA_900474095.1 Hyphomicrobiales bacterium
CAACCACTGAAACTTGCAAATTCTCCCACTCGGGGTATTTGCTCAAAAGCTCCTCCGCGTAAGCGTCGAGGAGCTTTTTTTGTTTTAACGCCCTGGCGGATCACGCGCGCGAGCCGGACCACGCAGTCGCGGTCTCTCAGCAGCAACGGAAGCCTGCTCTTCCAGGATCGTCGTTGCTTCCATGGCGGCCAGGATCGAGCCTATCCGGCCGTGGACCTCAAGCGTCGCCGGCTGATGGCCTGGCGTCTTGCCGATCACCACCTTCTGCACGAACTGGCGCAGCACCTCCATGAACGGCTGCTTGGTCGCCGTGATTGGTGCAGCCGTAGCGGTCCTTGGCCATGACCGCATATGGACCACCGCACTCGGCGCATTCGAGAATGCCGCTCAGCCGGTAATTCGGTCGGTGTGCGGCGTTGAGGCGGTTGGTGACTTCGGGCGACGCTCAGCCAGGAACTCATCGAACAAATCCGCAATCGAACCCGCGAGGGCATGAAGACTGCCGTTCGCAAAGGCAAGGCCACTACCTGCCTCGCCTATGGCTACAAGCTCAAGCTGGCCCACGACGCCATGGGCGATCGCATTCCCGGTTTGCACGACATCCGATCCCCACAAGGCGGAGATCGTGCGGCGGGTGTTCAGGATGTACGCCGAGGGCGTTCATCGCGCGACATTGCCCAGCAGCTCAACCGCGAAGGCGTGATCGGCCCGCGTGGAGCCAAATGGCGCGATAACACCATCCGTGGGCATGTCAGCCGTGGCACCGGCATCCTCAACAATGAGACATATGTGGGCCGCGTCCTCTGGAACCGCCGGAACTATCGCAAGAACCCGGAGACTGAGCGACGTGTTGCCCCCACGAACAGTGCCGATGACTGGGTATCGGTCGATTCCCCCGAACTCCGCATCATTGACGACGTTCTCTGGACACTGGCCAAGGCGCGCCAGAGCGAAGTGGTGAGTTGTTTGCTCACACCACGGCGGCATTGCCGTGGATGGCGTTCGGTCGAATAGCTGGAGGTGGGGTTGCAATAAGCAAAGCGTAGGAAACCAGCGTGACTCCGCCATCTGGCAGCAGGTCATCGGTCATTGATCGTGAGCCTCGGGCATGCGCTTTCCCGGTCAGACGAACCGCTAGCTCGGCTCCTTGGGGCAGAAGGAGACGACTTGCCGGCACGGGGAGACTCGGTGGCTGGGGAAGGCGTTATTTTTTTAGTAATTTTTCGATACCGCGCGCCAGTTCGCCGAGGTCGCCGAATTGGCTGATCTCGTCAAGGACCGAGCTTGCGTCGGGAGGGAAGTCGTACGTATCCCCGTGTCGCAAGTTCTTCCTTCCGTGGACCGGGCTCCCGGACTTCTTACCGGCTACATCGACTGTTGCCTCTCCGCCGTAGTCGTCAGGCTCGAAATCCGTCTTGTCCCCTTGTGCGACGCTGAGCAGTTCAATCTTTTCGCCCGACGACACGTCTTTGATCACCACGTTTGTCAAGGCCGCCTTGAAATGAATCGTGATCTTAATGGACATGGCTTTTTCCTCCACTCGCGAAACGCGCTATTCCCTGCTAAGACGGCCATCTCTGTGGGCCAACGACGCCGTGATCGCGTAGGATGACGGCGATCTTCTACCGGGTAGGTTGGCGTCAAGAACCAGTTTCTTGACGTCGCCGTAGTTCAGGGTGATCTCAAGCAATTCCTCTGAAGAGCGAATGCGCCACATGTTGTATTCGCCCTTGGCTCCCGTAATTTTTTCGTTCTCGAAACCGCAACCGACCGGCACCTCGGCCCTCACCCCCTTGATGACGAAAACCCTGTTGGTGTCCAAGCGATAGCAATGACCTTCGAAAGCATAGGCATAGCCCAGTACGATCGAGTACATTTTTTCGGTTTGCAGCACGCCCGACCTGTAGAGTTGCATCTGCAGTCCGGCGTTTCCGTTTTCGCCCGCATCGAATTCGCCATAGGGCGTGGTTGCGTTTAGCTTAACGCCGTAGAGGATCACCATGTCTGAGAAATACATCCCCGGTTTTTCGGGTGCGGGTACGCTCACATCGACCATTTTCCGACCTCCTTTACCATATTTGCCTCCATCTGATGCAGTCTTCGATCTGCCTGACGTATGGGCGCGCGCGGCCCTCGTAGCCTGAAACCAGAAGTGCTTCCGCTGCCCCCTGGAGTGTCAGACGGTCGGGGTCGAGGCGCGCCCATGACCGGACAAGCGCCTCCCCGACGATATCCCTGGCCTCCTGTAGCGCGGCCTTGCTCGCAAAATGCCTCTTCTCGTAGTCGTACCTGGAACCGCGAAGGTTCTCCTCCATCAGCGCGGGGGCCATCTGCTGACGCAGGTTGCTGAACCTGCGCGGATCGAGGTCGGTCACACCCCTTTCGAAAAGCAGGATCTGGTATATTTCGACAAGGCTGTCGAACATCGCGGCCGCGAAAGGCTTCGACCTGTCGTGCACATCACCGCCGACGTCTGCGGTCCTGAGCGAATTGTTGAGCGACCTGAGCTGCTTTTCGTCGCTGAGTTCTGCGAAACGATCGAGTTCGTTGTGGATTAGAAGATTGCCGCCTGTCCGCCGCAGGAGCCGATCGATGGCCGTGTCGAAGTGCAGAAGGCCGAGAAGCGATATGAAATCCGCGACCGCCTCGTGATAGGCGAAGAAGTCGGCATCCTGGCCGTCTCCGTATGGAATGCCGAGTTCGCCCAACAGAACGAGATGACCCATCTCATGGGCGATCGCATCGAAGTTCAACGCAAAACTGGAGGTAGGCGTCGGAGGTTCGCTCTCGCCCAGTTCCAGAAAACCGAATCCCGACTGGGCGTTTTCCCATCGGGGGATGTGCGGCACGATCTCCAGCCGGTCGTAGGTCGGCTCGAAGAACCAATCGATGCGCCGTCCGACGTACCCCTCGCAGATATCCAGCACGCGACGGGAGCAAGCGTAGCTGTGGACTGAAAGAAAGTCAGGCGATCCCGGGAGTATATGGTCGAAGTGCCCGTCCGGCCCCGGCTCGGCGGGGGGGCGCAGAACCCCTGGGTAGGGCGGGAGGTCCGGAAGGGCATATGGTCGCTTTGGTTCGACCGGATCGGCCACGTACATGCGGTTGTCGGACGGCCCAGCCAGGATCGGCCCGTCGGAGCGGCCAATCCAGACAACCTCCGGCTTCTCATATCCACTGATGAACGGCGGCTGCGGGAAAACCAGGAAACGCGTCCCAATCAGGGGGTCGGAAACCACCTTCTGTCCCGCGTCGCCCGAATTTGCGATGGCATCCAAAGTTGCCCCCACCGCCCGTTTCCCTTGCCGGGCGAAGTGGGACACTATACTATATATTAGAAAACTATCAATGATGGTCGGGGTTCAATAATATATCCGTAAAATTGTAGTATTCCATATCGTAAGCAAAAGCCTCCGTCAGTTCGAAACCCCTCGGCTCGCTGAGTTTTTTCATCTCAAAGCTATTCGACGACAGGAGCGCAAGAAGACCGATGGCATCGGCTTCTTTCTGCTTCCGCTTTCCGCCCACGAGCCAAAGATCGAGGGCGCGGAGTTCCTGAATGGACATACCATGCTCGGCCGCAAGGGAAATAAGCTTCCCGAAGCTCCTTTCCGTATAGTGGATGGAGCGGGCCAGTCTTTCCAGCGTCACTTGAAGCTGCCGCCCTATAACGCGGTCACGCATGGCCTTTTTCAGTGTCAGCCTGATGTCGATGAGGGCGTCACCGAGGGGAAAGGACCCCAATTGCGCAGGGGCCATCGCGACCGCCACGTCCGCATCGTCGGCGAGCGAAGTCCGGCGGTACCACCTGAAGACCATGCCGTATCCGCCCATCCCGTACTCCGTCAGTTCCGCGGCCCTCACGGCACCCATGCTGGAGGCTCCGTAGACGCGCACGCCGCGCGACATCGCCCAGAGGATTTCCTTGTGGCGCACCGCTGGGGACTGGGCGAACACGCCGTCGATGAGTGCGATCACGCTGGGAGCATGTTCGATCACCGCCCTCACGATATCCCCGTTGCCCGCAGGTGTGAGGTACAATGCATCCAGGTGCTCCCTGGCGTCTGCGACGCTCAGTGTGGGCCCGAGGAACACGACGATCTCATACCCCATTCTGGAACTCCGGGTCGGTTTCGAGAGGAGGGGTCACAACCCTCACCACATGGAGCGGTATGGTTTCATCGGAAAACAGTATCACGACAATTACAGCCTCTGCCCCCGCGCGTCGCAATGCTTCCACCGGCAGCGGCGATGGATCGGTATTCAGGTCAGCCCCGTCCGGTGACGGGTAAGGCAATCCGGGGATGGCGAGTCGCCGTCGCCATGCTGACAGTTCCCTGGCGTCCTGGTAGCGGTAAATGTGTCCCGCCATGTCCTCCCGCGCGGCCGAGATGATCCCGAGGCGGGACTGACATGCTTCCAGCAGCGCCTTGGCGAGCGCTCGGTCGTGGGTCCGGTCGCAGCCGAAGCCTTCCGCTGGCCAGGGGGCCAAAGGAGCCTGTAGGTCGCTCTCCATGACATGACACCAGTAGACGGGGAGGCCGTGGTCCGTCGGGATTGACCAGATTCCTACGGAACAGCCCGCCGAAAGTAGTCGGCCGACAATCTCCCCTGCGGCTCCGGCAAGAACGGAACGACTGTCCAGTTGATAACGGTCGAAGAAGTGCGGTATTTTCATCGCCGCACAACGCGCGTGCCTTTCGAGCGCTTCGAAACAAGCATGCTCAATTGCCCCCCGCCAGCTTGTTCCTGCCGCCAGGCCCGTAGTGTTCCTCGGCAGCCAGCCGGGATGGGGGGAGGGTATCGTATAGGCGGTGTCAACCAAGGCAAGCGGTACAGGCACCGCCCTGGACGAGAAAAGGTCCCAGCCTTTGATCCACGCAAGTGTCTCGTTGCGTTCCCCATCGTCCGCGAGGTGCGACCAGTAGCCTTGGCCGTTCATGGAACGGAAACCCGCCAGTTCGACCCGCCCGGTGGGGATGCGTTCTGAAGCCCACCCTTCCAGCGATTCCATGAGAGCGGAAATGGCGGCCTGCCGGTGAGTGAGGCCCTTGCCTTGGTTCACGCTCACCGAACGCGACAATGGCCTCACGGCCTGGGCAACCGGTATGCCGATGCGGTCAAGTTCGGTAATGGAACCCAGCCTCGTAATACCGAAATCCCGCTTCCGTTCGAGAATTCGGCGAACGGTCTCCAATGGATCAGGGGGCCGCTGAACCGGGGCCGCTAACATTCTTTCGAGTTGTTCTCCGTTCAGCAAGGTCGCCCTCTGATCATATCCTCAACCAATGCCTCCCAAATCCCGCTCCGCCCGTGCCAGAAGCCATGCCGCTCCCTGCGCGTCGGCGATCCGGATCGCACGTGCGAGATCGCTTCTGACACTGGGAGATCGGTCTCCCAATTCATGCCTCAGCCTGGCCCTTTGACGATACAGCTCGGCCAGCCAGAACCACTGACCGCTCTTCCGCCCCACGCTGATCGCGTTGTCGATGACCGACAGGGCTTCGCGTGGTTTGCCGATCCTTTGTAGTACCTGGGAATGCATGTCACTGTGGATCGTGAGGTTGTCATCGGTCCCGGATCGCTGGTGGAGAGCAAATCCCTCTTGAAAACGCCTTGCGCCGCTTTCCGCCGTCGAGGTCATCGACTCCGCCCAACCGCAATACATGTGGGCGCGAGCCTGGCTTGCGACCAGGCTATGTCGCTCCGCCAGTGAGAGCATTTGCTCGCCGAGGACGTGGACATCTTCGTACCTGCCCTGGCAATGACGAAGGACAAGGGCGTAGTAAAGCGCGTGTACAAGGCTGCCGACGTGATCGATCGAGGCCGCATATTCCAGGGACTGATTGATTGCATTTTCGCTTGCGGCAACCCGGTCACTGATGAGCTGTGATAGCGCACTCTCGCCCAGTCCGCATACCTTCGCGTCATGGCCGCCGAAGAAGGCCCTATTCCTCACCGCCCGATCCGAATCATAAAGTTCAAGGCCCCGCTCGACGCAATCCAGGCAAAATCCATGCTCGCCGGCGTGGAAGCTTGTGGCCCATGCGCAGTGGTAAGATTGCAGTCTTGTTTCCGGATCGTTGACCGTCATCATATCCTCGACGAGGATGCGGGCGCGTGATTGCTGGGTCCGTGTATTGGGCGCTGTGAACCACCATCCCCAGTACGCAGGAAAATGATCCTCCCTCATTGCTGGCGGCTGACGCCTGACGAACTGCATCGCACGTGAATATATCCTTCGTGCCCTTTCCGATCCTTCCCCTTCCAATGCCGTCGCCACCACACCCTGAAGCTGGAGCATGGTCAGCAGGAGCTCGCGGCGAGCGGGGTGCTGTCCCGACAGGGAGGCGATTTCCCTGGTGCACAGGTCCAACGAAAGCGACGCTTCCTTCATGGCTGATCGAAGCACGCATGCCTCCGCGGCCGTCAACGCAAACCTCACGGCATCGCCGTGCCTGCCAGCCTCCGCACACTGCCAGGCCGCGATCGCGGCGGGCAGAGGCGGCACGCTCTTCTCGACCAAAAGCCTTGCGATGCGTTTGTGTATTCTTCGCCTATCGCTTTTCAGCAGGCTGCTGTAAGCGGCCTCTTGCAGCAGTACATGACGGAACTGGTACGTGTCGGCCTGATTGGAGGAAGGCTCAATGATGCCATGTGCTGCGAGGACCTCCAGATGGGTACCCAATCCATCGCGATCCGCTCCTTCCAGCAGATTTGCGATTAGACCGATGGTGAATACCCTTCCTATCACGCTCGCAAACTGTGCCACCCGGCGCGCTGTCCCGGCTCCCGCGAGCCTTGAAGATAGCAGATCGTTCAATGACGAAACTCCACCGTCCATGAGGAGGTTTTTCCACTCCGACACAGGCTGACCCAATGCATACCTGGCTCGGAAGAAGTGCGCGAGTTCCTCAGCGTAAAGAGGCATGCCGTCACATTGTTCCAATATGAAATCGGACAGGCCAGGGGGAGGCGACCCATCCCATATCGACGTTACGAGGTCGCGCATCGCCGTGGACGGAAGGCCTGCGAGTGACAGCCTCGTCGCCTGCTCTTCGACGCGGGTATGACGAGAGGTTTGAATGACGAGGATCGGTAGCGTGAGGGCACGCACGCACAGGTTGTCCAGCAATTCCAATGTCATCTCGTCGGCCCAGTGAACATCCTCGAAGACGATCAGGATCGGACCACCCGACGCATTGGAACATAGCAGACGAACCGCAGCATCTATCACTTGCCCACGGAAAGCGCGGCCTGTCAGATCGGTTGCCCGAATGTTTCTCGCCGTCGCGCCGGATCGCTCCACGGTGAACGCTCCGATGGTCTCGGCTGCTTCCGTGTCGATGTCCATTCCGGCAGCTCGCAATGCGTCACGAAGCGGGCCACCGCCGCCTTCCTTTAAAAGACTAGAATCGACCACGGTTTCTAGGAAGCTGATGAACGGATGAAACGGTTGGCCTTCGAACCGTTTGTTGCATTGCAGAGCCAAACCACCTCCATCGACGCTCCGGCGAAATTCCGATACGAGTCTGGATTTTCCGATACCGGCCTCGCCGACAATGGCGAACGCCCCCCCGTTCCCGGCCCGTGCCGCGTTCCACGCATCGACCAGGACAGCCAGTTCCCCATCACGCCCGATCATGGCGTGGCCGACATTGCGAGAGTGTGGACTCGGCCCATGACCCTTGGCTTCCGGCCGCCAAAGCGTGTTCGGCGTTACGAAGCCCTTGAGTTTGACCTCGCCGACCCGTCTGTACACAAACTTGCTGCGGGTTAATTCAAACGTGGCATCCGCAACCAGCACGGAGTTCGGCTCCGCCTCGGCCTGTAGACGCGAGGCAAGTATGGGGGCCGTCCCCACGATCTCGTCGCTCTCAGACGAAAACATCACAAGGCCCGTTGCGATCCCTATACGCAAACTAAAGGCGTCCTCGGTCTTGCGTGTCCGTGTGGTCGCGGTCCGGATCAGTTCCAGCGCGGCATCGACCGCACTTTCGGCTGCATCTTCGGATTGCTCGGGATACCCGAAGAAACAGCACCCTCCATCTCCCAGCCTTTTGTGCAGAAACCCGCCACGACTGCCGACTATCGCTTTGGCAGTCGTGTGCAGCGTGCTTACTGACCGGAAGAACTGTTCCGGATCGCCACGAACCAGCATCTCGGTGGAGCCGACGATATCGTAGAATAGGGCGGTCACCTGTCGGCGCTCGCCTTCAAGCCGTAATCGCGCGTCGAGGCTCTTCATTGCGCAGACCGCCCGTGTCAAGAACTCAAACCAACCACAACTCCAGCACTCTATGCAAGCGGTTCGTGACGTATTTCTAAAATGCGGCACCAGGTTTCAGCTGTAGAATATGAAGCCGGCGGTCGCCGGGTCTTTCGGCAGCCAAGCCTGGTCCTGCGGTTCTATGATCCGCTACCACCATTCTTCGACAAAAGCTGGCGGCCGGGAGAGTTTGACGAGCCACGGCAGCGTTGGCGCGAAGCGGTCACGCGGGGCGATAAACTTGCTGAATTTACAAGTCTCTGTGGCCTCAGGCCCACGCAACCAAACATAGTTGAGATACATTCGCTCAAAATCAGCCGCCCAAACCGGGCGGCTTTTTGTTGTCTCAAACGCCCCCTCGACCAAAGGGCGCCCGACAAACCATCTGCTATGCATGCCCGTGAGACACTTGAAGGCGTTGGGGCCCGTCGGGGCCGGACCAGTTCGGCTTCGGCCTTTCCGCAATTTCAGTGAAGGCGAAACGTTCCTTGAAGGTCCGGCGGTTCCTGGAGTTGCCGAGCGCACAGGCCATCAGCCCCGATGGACGGTCGTCGTACTCCGACCAGAAAGATCGTAAGGAATGAAGAACTCGATTTGTGCCAGAAATCGAGAACGGCGAGAAGCCGTTCCCCGTCCGCCTCACCTACGTTCGCCTGCATGACGTCTCACCGAAAGGTTGCAAAATTTGGCGCATGCCACTTTTAGCAATTATCGCGGGCCAAAATCAAAAGAATCACGCCTACCCGTTCAGGATCTGACCGAGCTTGTGAATATGTCTTGCGCCAATACCGCAGCAGCCGCCGACCAGCGTCGCACCGGCCTCGACCCAGTCGCAGGCGAATCGCGCGTAGCTGTCGCCGGTCAGGTCATCACGTGTGTCATGCAGGGTTTCGTTTGCTGCGCCCTCGCTCTCTTCGGATTCGAACGCGTTGGCATAGACGCCGATTTCAATAGCCGTGCCTTCTTGGCGAAAGACAGAGGATGCGGTTTCAACCGCTCGCGCCATGACTTCAGGCCGGCTGCAGTTGAACAGAAGCGCCTGCGCGCCTGAACCAGCGGCCCATATGGCAGCTTCCGCAACGGTTTCGCCGGATCGCAGCTGTGGTTCGTCAGTGGAACCGGCTTCATTGCCGTCCTCCAGCGTGAAGGCTATCCAGAACGGCTTGCCTGTCGCGGCAATAGCGGTGCGCACCGCATCCCCCTCCGCAATCAGGCTCAGCGTTTCACCCAGCCAGACATCGACATGAGGCGCCAATCCCGCGACGAGCACCCTCAGATAATCTTGTACGCGGGTGGGGTCGAACCGCTCCGGCTCGTAGGAGCCGAAAATCGGCGGCAGCGAACCCGCAACCAGGACCTTGCGGTCGGCTTGTGTGTCGGCTGCCTCGCGTGCCAGCTTCCCGGCCAATGCGATCAACGCGGGTCCCTTCGAGCGAAAGCGCTCTTCGCCGATGTGGAACGGCACCAGCGCGTAGCTGTTGGTGGTAATGACATCTGCGCCGGCATCGATGAAGTCCGCATGGACTTGCCGGACGATGTCCGGGGTTTCCATCAGCGCCAAGGCGGACCATTCCGGTTGCCGCAGCTGGGCGCCAAGGCGGATCAGTTCCCGGCTCATTCCGCCGTCAAGAATACGTGTTTTGCTCATCAGTCGACAACTCCAATCGTCCGTCGGGATAGTTCGGTCAGCGCTGGATCATCGATGACAGCGCAAATGCGTCAGGGGTGTCCGTACGCCGGGTAATCCAGAAATCTCTTGCCAGACCGCCGGATGCGGTCGGCTTCGCGCTTCAACGCGCACGGCCAGGTCGAATTCGCCGATCATCACGTCCGGGGACACGCGTTGCGAATGCGTCGGAACGCGCGGATGACCTTGCCGCCGCGCATCCGGTCGTGCTGGTAGACAATCATCATGGCGCCGGCGATGGCGGCGGATGTTGTCGGAAAGATCGGTGTTCGGCCACGGGGGTGCTCTCGCGTTTCACTCGGTTTGTGGTTTGGCCGGAAAGGTTGCGCCGTTTCGGCCCTCTTGACTGCGCACGCTCCCGGAACCATCACGCGCTCAGCGCCTGATCCAGATCCTCGACAAGGTCGTCGACCGATTCGAGACCGACGGATAGCCGGAACACGCCGTCCCCCGCAAAGGCCCGGTAATCCGCGAGTTGCGCCCCTTGAAGGCGATAGGTGGAGTTCATCATTTCGGCCGTGTCGAGAAGAACGACGATGCTGCGCTGGTGGCCGAGCGAAAAGGCGTAGTGCGCGACCCGAAGCTTGCTGGCGAGCTGGATCGCCATCGCCTGCGGATCCTCGGTCTGGAACGTCAGCATCCCACCGAAGACATCCATCTGGCGTTTCGCCAGCTCATGCTGCGGGTGCGTTTTCAGTCCGGGATAGGTGACCGACTTGACGGCGGGGTGATCGCTGAGGAAGCGGGCGACGTGCATGGCGGAATCGGACATCGTCCGCAACCGTGGAAACAGCGTGTCGATACCGCGCATGACCAGCCAGGCGTTCTGTGCCGACAGCGACGCGCCGAGATAGACGCCGGCCCGCGCGCGGATTTTCTCGACCAGCGCCTTGCGGCCGCAAACTACGCCGCCGAGCGCATCGCCGTGGCCGTTGATGAACTTGGTCAGCGAATGAATGACCAGGTCGACGCCGAGCGTCAGCGGCCGGGTCGCAACCGGTGTGGCAAGAGTGGAATCGACCGAAACAAGCGCGCCGTGTCGATGCGCCAGTGTCGCCACCGCGCTAAGATCCGTCATGCGCAGGATCGGGTTACAAGGGCTTTCACAATGGACGAGCCGCGTGTCGGGCCGGAAGGCGGCGGCAACGTCTTCGATTCGCGACATGTTCACGGCAGTGACCTCGATGCCGTAGTCCGGCAATATCCGCCGCGCCAGTTCGTTGGCGCCGGCGTAGCAGACGTCGCTGACGATCAGGTGGTCGCCTTTCTTGAGAAGAGTCAGAAAGGTGGCGGCAATCGCTGCGATACCGGTTGCTGTTGCCAGCGCATCGTCGGCGTCTTCGAGGGCTGCCATGCGCTGCTCAAGCTGTCGAACGGTCGGATTGGTCCAGCGCGCGTAGAGAAAGGGCAGGGCTGTCAGGTCCGGGACGCCATCGGCCGAAAAGGCGCCGTCGCCCGGCACCAGCATGTTGTTGACAGACATCGAGATGTTGGGGGCGATGGCCTTCGTCGCGGGATCGATGACCAGGCCGCCATCGAGCGCCAGTGTTTCGCGACGCAGAAGCGGGCTACCTTCGGCGCGCGGCAGAGGCATGGCGACGTTTCGACCATTGGTTGTCGCGAAGAAGGGCAATACGCTCGAGGACATGGAAGACCCTTTCTTGAAAAATGCAGCGAGTTAGGATGCTATTCCCGTCTGCATATTTGTGACCGCGCAATTGCCCGGAATATGCCGACAAGCAGCGTCCGATGGACCTGGTGCGCGCAGGCGCGGTGAAGCTCGTCTACCGGCGCACCGGAACTTGCGCCTCGACCATCTTGAAGGCGCGCGTAATGAGAAGGGTCAGGAAGACATAGAAGGCCGTGACGACCATCAGGGGTTCGTAGACCAGCAACGTGTCCTGCCTGACCTTGTACGCCACCGCATAGAGATCCATAACGGTCACGGTGAAGGCGAGTGGCGTCGCCTTGAGTTGCAGCACGACCTCGCCGGCAATCGTCGGCAATGCGATGCGGATGGCGCGCGGCAGCCAGATACGCCTCAGCAGCGTCCAGGAAGACATGCCGAAGGACCGGCCTGCTTCGAGTTCACCCTTGGGAACAGCGAGAAGTGCGCCGCGCAACACTTCGGCTTCGTAGGCGGCGTAATTGAGCGTGAAACTCAGCGCCGCGAAGAAGAAACCTTCGCGGACGATAGGCCAGAGGAAGCTGCCACGCAGACCGGAAACGAGCGGCAGCAGCGAGCCGACCCCGTAGTAGAGCAGCCACAGCTGGATCAGAAGCGGCGTTCCGCGCAGGCAGGTGCAATAACCCCGCGCAACCCATTTGAGCCAGCGCGGGCCGCTGATCTGCGCCAAGGCGAGGCCGATCCCCAGGATGAAGCCGAAACCGACGGAAATGACCAGAAGGAGCACGGTCTGGACCGCACCTGCCGCAAGGAGCGGCCAATAGGAGAAAATCCACGAGAAGTTCATCGGTCTGTCCTCACGCGGTTTTCGCCTGTCCGCGCCGGAAGCGGCTCTCCAGCAGGCCAAAAACGACGTTGGAGAGCAGCGTAATGACGAGATAAAGGGCGGCGGCGGCGAGGAAGAACAGAAAGTAGTGCTTGGTGTTGCCGGCGGCGAGCCGCGTAGCGAGCGCCAGTTCCTGATAGCCGACAACCGCGATCAGCGCGCTGTCCTTGGTGACGGACATCCAGAGATTGGCAAGGCCGGGAAGCGCATTCGGCATCAAGGCCGGCAGTACGATGCGGCGAAACCGCAAAGATGGCCGCATTCCAAACGCGCTGGCCGCTTCGATCTGCCCGACCGGAATAGCCAGGATCGCGCCGCGCAGAACCTCGGTCGCATAGGCGCCCTGGACGATGCCGAGCACCGCAACAGCCGCGACGAAACCGTTTATCTCTATGGTTGGCAGGCCAAGCGCCAGCATTATGCGGTTCAGGCCGTCAGTACCGGCATAATAGAGCCCGATGATCAGGATCAATTCGGGGATGGCGCGGACCGCCGTCGTATAGATATCGAGGACGAAGAGAACCGGTCGGTTGCCCTTCAACTTGCCGATTGCCCCGCCGAGACCGATCACCGTCCCCACGAAATAGGCTCCTAGCGATATCATGACCGTCGAAACCCCGCCGCTGAGAAGGACACCACCCCATCCAGGCGGGTAGGGCGAAAGCAGTTCCAGCATGGATTGGGTGGATGACATTCAAAAAATCTACCTTGATTTGCGGAGCGCAAGCCGCGGAGGACCTGCACGGGGTCCGCCGGCAAGCCTTGTCCGTGTCGCGTAGACCGCGCGCGTTGTTCGGCCCACCGCTCCGGCCAGACGGCCGGGAAAACGGCGCATGACGAAGCTTCATGCGCCGTGTCCGTCAATCACTCGCCATACGGATCGAAGTCGAAGTATTTCTTGGAGATTTCGGCATATTTGCCATTCGCCCGTACTGCGGCGATGGCCGCATTGAGCTTTTCAAGCCGGGCCTGATCGTCCTTGCGCAGCCCGCCGCCGATGCCCGACCCCAGAATTGCCGGGTCGTCCTTCACATTGCCCCTGTCCTCGCAGCAGTCCTTGCCGAAATCGGATTTCAGGAATTCCGACAACGGAATGGAATCGCCGAAGACATAGTCGATCCGGCCGGCGGAAAGATCCTGAAACGCTTCATCCAGCGTCGTGTAGGTGTTTTCCGATGCCTTGTCGGCGAAATATTTCTTGTAGTAGTCGGACTGGATGGTCGAAACCTGAATACCGATGGTCTTGCCGGCGACGTCGTCGGGCGAGACGCCGGTCGTGCCGTCCTTGGCGCCGATCAGCTTACTCGGCGTGTTGTAGTATTTGTCGGTGAAGTCGATGGTCTTCTTGCGCTCATCGGTGATCGACATCGACGACCAGATGACATCGAATTTTTTCGCCTCGAGGCCGGGAATGAGACCGTCCCAGGACATGTCGACGACGGAGCAGGTCTCCTTCATCTCGGCGCAAACGGCATCCATCAACTCGATTTCCCAGCCCACCCACTTGCCGGAGGCGTCCTTGGTAAAGAAGGGCGGATAGGCCTCGTTCATGATGCCGAAGCGGACTTCGGCATTGGCTGCGGCGCTCGAAAGCGCAAGCGCGGCTCCCGTCAGCAGGACAGACAATAGTTTCATGCAATTCTCCTTTTTTCGTTTGGTTGGATGGATCAACTGTTCAGCGCGCCCGTGAATTCGCGGCAGCGGGCGCTAATCGGAGCGCCGAAGACCTGAGCCGGCGAACCTTGCTCCTCGACGCGTCCCTGATGCAGGAACATCACGTGATTGGAGACGTCGCGGGCAAACTTCATCTCGTGGGTAACGAGCAGCATCGTCCGCCCCTCTTCCGCCAGATCGCGGATGACCTTGAGCACTTCGCCTACAAGCTCCGGATCGAGCGCCGAGGTGGGCTCGTCGAACAGCATCACTGCGGGATCGACACACAGGGCGCGCGCGATCGATGCGCGTTGCTGCTGGCCGCCCGACAGGAAGGCCGGATATTCGTGCCGCTTCTCGTAAAGCCCGACCCTCGCAAGCAGCCCTTCGGCCCGCTCGAGCGCTTCCTTGCGGTTCATTTTCAAGACGTAAACCGGTGCCTCGATGACATTTTCGAGCACTGTCATGTGGGGCCAGAGATTGAAGCTCTGGAACACCATGGCAAGGCCGGTCCGGATCCGTTCAATCTGCCGCCAACTGGCCGGGTGCGCGCGCCCGCCACGGCTTGACTTCATCAGGACCTCTTCGCCGTTGATGACGAAGCGGCCGCGATCTGCAATCTCGAGAAAGTTGATGCACCGAAGGAAGGTGCTCTTGCCGGAACCCGAAGCTCCGATGAGCGAGATGACATCGCCCTTCTGTGCCGACAACGATATGCCTTTCAGGACGTCATGGATCCCGTAGCTCTTGTGAACATCATCCACGAGCAAGGCGGGAGGAGCCTTTTGCGTCATTCCTCTGGTTCCCCATTGCATTTTTTGTGGGCGTTTGGTCGGATAGTACCGTCCCGGTGCGCGGTATTTCCGCGCAATGGCCGTATATTGTGCGGAGTTTACGCGCAAGTACCTTCGCCGTGCGGAGAATCGGCGGATCAGGTCCGGATGCGCTACTGACCCAAGAATTGGTCATCCTGCAGGCGCCGCTGACAAAAGCCCGTCGGCCACGAAATTGAGCAAGCGACGCGGAGATGAGGCGCATCTGGCCCGATTTTTGACGATTGGCAGCCTTGATCTAGTATAGGCTGCGGCAAATCACTACAGCGCCGCGGGGCGGACCGCAGGCGCGATACCAAGATGTAGGCGAAGCGAGGAGCAGATGACGGAACCACTGGATCAATTCGACCGAAACATCCTTGAGATCGTGCAACGCGATTGTCAGATCAAGGCGGAGGCGGTTGGCGAGATGATCGGCCTTTCGGCGTCCGCCGTTCAGCGCCGTCTGAAGCGGATGCGCGAGGAAGGCATCATTTCAGCGGAAATCGCGCTGGTCGATCGAAAGGTTGCCGGGAATTCGATGACATTCATAGCGGGAATGGAGATCGAGCGTGAAAACTACGATGCGCTTTCGAAATTCCGCACCTGGGTCGACAAGCAGGACCATATCCAGCAGGTCTATTACGTGACCGGTTCCGTGGACCTTGTTGCCATCATCACGGCACAGGACGTTGGCCAGTATGATGAAATCACCGCACAGATCATGTCGCAGAATCCGCAGATCAAGCGAATCCACACGAATGTCGTGCTCAAAGACATAAAATTGGGCATGTTTGTTCCGATGCAATCGTGAGGGTCCGGGACAAGGCGACACGACCTGTTGCCGCATGAGTAGCCGGCTTTTTTGACGTTAAGGCGACGGGCGAACGCGATCTCATCGGGAAGCGTCAGGCGCGACCTGCCCTGTCAGGTGAGACGCGATCGCAGCAGACTATAGTATCCGCCAAGCTGCGGGATCTCCCGTGCGAGGTGATCAAGGGCCGGGTCCTGCGCCTGCAGCGTTCCGGCGTATTTGGCGGCAAGCAGTTGCTTGTGGTCCACCAGGGCCTGCGGCGCGGGTCCGGGTTGCAGGATCGTCAAGATCGGCGATAGCGCGGTTCGCCCCTTTACGGTGATGCTGTCGAGCTCGGCGCTGGTGAAATCGGCCGCAGCCAGTCTTGCCGTCTGCTCGCCGACAAGCAGCGGCACGCCGTAATTCTTCGATTCGCCTTCGAGCCGCGAGGCGAGATTGACGGAATCGCCAAGCACCGAATAGTCGAAGCGGCGCGACGAACCCATATTGCCGACGACGCAGTCGCCGGTGTTGATGCCGATGCCGATCCTCAGAACATGCGGCTTGGTGCCATTGCCGTCCGCTTCTCGGCGCAGCTCGGCATTGAGCGTCTCCATCGCTTCCAGCATGCGCAGCGCAGCACCCACCGCATGGCTGGCATGGTGCGGATCGTCGAGCGGCGCGTTCCAGAAGGCCATCAGGCAGTCGCCGATGAATTTGTCAATCGTGCCGCCGCTTTCGAGCACGATTTCCGAAAGCGGCGTAAGCAGCCGGTTGATCAGGGCCGTGAGTTGTTCGGGATCATCCTTCAACCTCTCGGAAATCGTGGTGAAGCCGCGTACATCGCAGAAAAGAATGGTCAGCGTCCGCCGCTCGCCGCCGAGTTTCAGCTGTGAAGGATCGTTGGCAAGTCGCTCGACCAGAGCCGGGGAAAGGTAACGGGAAAAGGCGCGTGTGATGTCCCGGCGACTGCGCCGCTCTGCGGCGTAGTCAAGCCCGGTCTGGCCCGCAACGACGCAGATATAAGACAGCACCGTGCCGACCGGGGAGACGAAGACGTGGCCCAGCCTGAGCAGCACATAGCTCGCAGCCGCAAAAAGGAGCAAGACCAAGATGCTAAGGGCCGCCGTCAGCCAACCGGTCGAACGCAAGACCATGGCGGCGGCCAGCAAGGCACCAAAGACAATCGCGGCAATTACGATCGGCTGTCCGGCCCTTTCGATGAATAGACCTCCGGTTATGTTGTCGAAGATCGTCGCCTGGATCTCGGCGCCGGAGACCAATTGGCCGGTATGCAGCGTAAACGGTGTCGCAAACGCGTCCGCGCCGCCGGCCTGCAGGGTCGGTGCGTTTTGAAGGCTGAGCCCGACGATAACGACGCGGTCGCGAAAGAAGCCCTCCGGCAGGAACTGGTCGGGCTCGAGTGCCTGATAGTAGGATGCCGTCGGATAGCTTCGCGCCGGACCGAACATCTGAAGCAGTGCTGCTCCAGACTGCGCCTGTTCCTGCCGCCCGGCGGTCTTTGCCAGTTGCGCTGCAAAACCGTCCGCATAGGCCGGAACCTGCCGCAACGTGCCATCGCCGCTCAATTGCACCGATGCTATCCCGGTCTTTGCGCCGCGTTCGATAAACTGCGCCAGCGGTTCCGTTCTGACGAATTGATCGGCCTGCGGCGTCTTAATCAGCGTCTCGTCGCCCGCCAGCACGACGTCCGGGCCTGCCGCCGCTGCAAGGGCGGCATCGTTTTCCGGCGCGACCGAAGGTTCGGCAAAGATGATATCGACGCCGATCGCTTTCGCGCCGGCCCCGCGCAGCGCTTCGATCAGCCGCGCATGCAGTCCGCGCGGCCAGGGCCACTGGCTGCCGATCTCCGCCATCGACGGCTCATCGATCGCCACGACCACCGGCCCGTCCTTGGGCAGCGGCGGTGGCGCGAAGGTGGAGAGATAGTCGAAGCTGCGCAGTTCGACGAGCGAGAAGGGGGAGGTCAGCGAGGCGAAGGAGAGAACAACGACTGTGAGGGCGGCGAGCAGGCCAAGCCGGTTGCGCCTCCGCCGAATGCGTGTGGCGGCTGTTTCGGTCGAAGGGCCGCCTGTCTGCTGACGAAACATATTGAGCGCAGCCATCAAAAGCGCACTTTGAGCGAGCCTTTGACTGAGCGTCCCCAGCCCGGGGTTCCTGGAGAGACGTCAAATTCCTCGTTGAGAAGATTGTAGGCTGCGAATTCCAGTGCAAACCGTTTATCGAACGGCTCCCAGATCAGATTGCCGTCAAGCGTCCAATAATCGTCCAGCATGGTCTTTAAACCAGTGTCTCGCTTTCCAACATAGTTCGCCGCAATCATCACCTTGATGTTCGCCTGATTGACCCATGTAACCGCAGCTTGCCCGGACGTTTCGGGGACGAAAGGCAAGGAATCGCCGAAGGTGAAGCTCGCTGGATCCTCATCTTCGGAGTCGGTCCGTGCAATTGTCGCTGAAACCCCAAAGCCCCGGCCCAATGCCAGGTTGGCGGTCAGACTTGCCCGATCGATCCGGCCCTCGTTCGTTTGAAATGCCGTTCCCAATGCTGAATCTGGTATGTAAGGCAGGTGGGATGTTTGCGGGAAGGCAATGGATACTTTATGCAGATCCTGATGCTGAAAATCCACAGCCGTGAAAAAGCGATCAGACCATTCGGCGTCCCAACGCAAGGCGATGGTATCGGCGTGACCGTCAATTCCGATGCCATAGGCATTCGGTTGGATCCCGACGACACCGACCGGTGACAATGTTGGGACGCTGAAGTCGTAGCTTTCGCGCATGTACGCGGCGCGAAGCCAATGCCCCTCTGTGGGCGCCCAAGCAAATCCCGCCCGTGGCTCCAGGCGGCTGACATCGAGATTTTCGCCGCCGATATGCGTGCCGAAAAGCGCATATTCGGCTCTCAGGGTATCGCTGATGTCATGCAGGACATCAATATAGGCCCTCCCGATGTGGTAACGATCCTCAACCGTCTCATCGAGGGGAATGCCCTCGATCTCCTGGCGAAAATACGTATCAGCCCAGCCGCCTTCGATACCATAGCGCCAGGTAAGATCACTATCGCCGATGCTATGATTGACCGCCGCTATATAGGTTCTTTGTTTGCTCGTATCGATGAATGACAGACGGTCCGCGCCAAGTTCCAAAGTGGTCTCGATGTCCGCACGTTCGTCGGAGTAAAATAGTGCTGTATTGACGATGTTTCGGTGTTCAATCGTGTGACTCCAGGCTAGGCCCCCTGCCGTGGTCGTTGCATCGTCGTCCCGATCGATCAGGAGGATATCCGGCGACGGCAATTGCAGAGCAGTGTTCTGCAGAAAATTGTTTGTCAAATGGTTGGCGTAGAAGACGACACGATCATCTGGCGTTGGCGTGGCCGTTACATAACCGTTGGCGGAGATGATTTCCGACTGACCGTCATAGTTTCCGGCATCGCCCGGAAAACGTCCGGAAAACGGCGTCGTTTCCCATTGCGCGTTAATATTGAAGCTGATCGGAAACGTCGCGTTGGCGTATCCCTGTATTTGTCCTTGAGCCATCCAGTCGGTATCGCCGCCGCTCGTGTTGAACCCGCCCCCGAGCGACGTTTCCACAAATGGAGAGCGTAAGAGGCTCACTTTGCGCTCGCTCGCCGCGAGCATATGCGGATCAAGCATCAGTGCTTGAATGAGGGACGAATAGCTTGAGCCGTTCGGAATATAGTCCACCGCGTTCCCGCCATATGTGAAGGCGGCGGCGAACGGATTGACGCTGCCATGCACAGACTGGTCGAGGTAGGCTGTGCCGGTGAATGGATCGAATACGGCATCACCGTAATATTGTCCCCAGGCGTCAAGCCCCTGTAGCCGGAATGCGTCGTTGAGGACGGAGCCGGCACTCTGGTTGGCACTGACGGACCGGAAATCGCCGCCACGCGCACGACCCAGCTTCAAAAACTCCTGCGCGTTGCGTATCGCACCGCCGGCATCGTAGTCGTTTATCGCGATTGATGTTCGAACGGACGCCACGATCGGATCGTTCGGATCGAGCCGCTCGGCATTGTCGAGCGCCTGAGCCGCGGGCACGCGGTCGCCCTTTTCGTAGTGGGCGGCGGCGAGCATCAATTGGGCTTGTGAGTAGCCGGGATTGGCAGTAGAGCCGGCCAGCAGGTCCTCCACGGCCTTGTCCATCTCGCCGGTTTGCAGGTGGTAGCGGCCGCGTGCAATCAGGGCGATGTCGAATGAAGGATCAACCCTCAGCGCTTCGTCTATCTCGCGCTTGGCCTCGGCCATGCGCATTTCATCGAGATAGAGAAGGGCGAGATTGGCGTGACTGACCGGGTCGAGTGGGTCGAGCTCGATCGCTTTTTTATAGGCGGCTTCAGCTTCCCGGTTGGCATCCCGATCGGCTTGAACAAGGCCGATAGCGTCCCAGATGGTGCTGGAGCCGGGCGCCGTTTTCAGGGCACGGTTCAAATCATCGAGCGCACCTTGTCTGTCGTTCAAAATATGGAGCTTGTAGTTCGCCCGTGCTTCCAGTCCCGTCGGATCTTCGGGGTCGATTGCCAATGCTTGTTGAAAACCGTTGACAATCTCCTCTTCATCGGCAAGCAGGAGGCCGACGAGCGCTCGGGCGCCCGGCAGAGTCGGATCATTGGGCGTGTTGCGCGCACCCTCCTTAATGGTTGCAAGCGCTGCCGGAATGTCCTTTCGAAAACCGGCGGTCCAGGCTTTTGCCATGGCCGCGTAACCGCTGTTGGCAACAGTCGGTGGTTCTTCGACACGGTTCGGGTCGGCAAGAGACCGAGCGAAGTAACCGCCATAGGCAGCGATCGCGCGGCGTTTGGCATCGAGCCCCGGTTTGGCCTTTTCAAACAGCTTGGCCGCATCCTTATAACGGTTCTCGGAGCCAGCGATCAGTGCGTCCATCAAATCCGCGCGCGCAACCTGAGCGCCGCGCAGTCCTCTGGCTCGTGCCTCGTCGAGCGCCGCCGTCGCCTTCTGTTTTCCATCGAGTGCGAGATAGATTTCCGACAGGGTCAGCCAATCCGCCGCCGAACGTGTGCCGGCTTCATCCAGTTCGATACGGCGTCGCTCGGAGCGCATCTGCGGCACGATCAGAGGCGTTGCCGGCATCCACTGGAAAGCACTCCGGAGGGACAGGTTGAACAGCATCTGTTCCCTGTCCTTCGGCTTGGCGATGATGATCTTCGAGGGCGCCTTGCCTATAGCAGCTACAGCGCCTTCCCCCTGACCGACAGTCACCGAACCCTGTGCATTTGACAGCTCCACCAGCCCTTCAAGCACGATCAGAGAGGTCTTGCCGTCGGCGCCGACCGTCATCGTCCAGTCGGTGCCGCGAATGGCCGCTGCCGCGGCCGGGGTGTCGATGACTACACTCGGGCCGCCGCGCTCGGCGCGGGCCCAGATCGTGCCGGATTGCAGTTCGAGGCCGGTATCGCCGCTGCCGCCCATCTGCTTGACGAGAAGCGACGTATTGCGGCCGAGACGGACCTGGGTGCGGTCGGAAAACAGGACGGCCAGTTGGCCGGTCGCATTGGTGCGCAGCACGTCGCCGGTGAGCAGATCCTGCCTGAGGTCGACATAACGCCAGTCGGAGATATCGACGAAACGGACTTCCTCGCCGGATTTGCGGGCGATCACCGATCCGGCGGCCGGAAGCGGACGCGGCAAAGGGTCCGCCTGCGCCGTCGTGGCGAGACAGAGCGCTCCCAACGCAACCCCCACGGAAGCAAATTTCATGCAAATTCCCCAACAATGCACAGATGATCACTGGAAGTGACCACCCCAAAAGTCAAGCCGGGTGGGTGTTTTCGCGTTGCTTTGCTGGAGAGGTGTAGAAATAGAGAAACACAATACAACATAAGCGCGTATTTCTGGCGATACATGGAGAAAGACCGGTTGCAGCTTTTGGAAGACGTGCACGAGCTGTGAACTATTCAAAAGAAACTGATTGGCTCTGACAAACGGTGATGATCGCCACCGCGCCACGGCTTTCAAAGTCAGTTTGGCCGCCTGACCACCCAAAATTCCTATGCGATTTTTATTTCTCTCCCCGGCTGCCTGTCTCGAACCCTTATGCGGTTCGGCAGCATAGTAAGCGTGGAATTCAGGCCCCGGATCTTGTGCTGACCAAGATCTGACGGGTCTCTTTCTCGTCATCTCCCTCCTTTGAAGACGAGGGAAAGTTGAAATTCAACAAATGGAGCCTGGATCGATGCTGGATATTGTCTTGATCGGGATCGGCGTTTTGTTTTTCGCGCTGTCACTTGCCTATACCAACGCCTGCGACCGGTTTTAATTCGAAGGATCAAAAAATGTTTGTCGATTACGTGCTCGGAGCCGGCGTGACCGTGTTTCTCCTCGCCTATCTGACCTATGCCCTCATTCGCCCTGAGCGGTTCTAACGCCCAGGTATTGAAAGTTATTCCCATGACACTCAATGGATGGATCCAGATCCTCATCTTCTGCGGGATCGTCATTTTGCTCGTCAAGCCGCTCGGCGCCTATATGACGCGCGTTTTCAACGGCGAACGCACGCTGTTGTCGCCGCTCCTCGTGCCGATCGAGCGCGGCCTGTACCGGCTGGCGGGAACCCATGAAAAGGAAGAGCAGCATTGGACGAGCTACACCTTTGCGCTCCTGTTGTTCAATCTTGCCGGCTTCTTCATTCTTTATCTGCTGCAGCGCTTTCAAGGCTCCCTGCCGTTCAATCCCGCCGGCATGATGGCGGTCGGTGCTCAGCTTTCGTTCAACACTGCTGCCAGCTTCATGAGCAACACCAACTGGCAGAGCTACGGCGGCGAAAGCACGATGTCCTACCTCGTGCAGATGGCCGGTCTGACGGTGCAGAATTTTGCCTCGGCCGCCACCGGCATTGCCATTGCGGTTGCGCTCATTCGCGGCTTTGCGCGCGCCTCGGGCAAGTCGATCGGCAATTTCTGGGTCGATATGACCAGGACCACGCTCTACATTCTGCTCCCGGCCTGCATCGTTCTTACTCTCGTCTACGTGTATCTTGGCGTGCCCCAGACCTTGGGCGCCTATGTGACGGCAACGACGCTCGAAGGTGCGCAGCAAACGATCGCGCTCGGTCCGGTCGCCTCGCAGTTGGCGATCAAGATGCTTGGCACGAATGGCGGGGGCTTCTTCAATGCCAACTCGGCGCATCCCTTCGAAAATCCCAATGTGATCTCCAATCTCATCCAGATGGTGACGATCTTCGCCATTGGCGCAGGCCTTACCAACGTCTTCGGCCGCATGGTTGGCAACCAGCGTCAGGGCTGGGCGATCTTCGCGACGATGGGCATGCTGTTCGTCGTTGGCGTCGTTGTGACCTATTGGGCGGAAGCGGCGGGCAATCCGCTGGTCCATGCCATGGGTCTCGACGGAGGCAATATGGAGGGCAAGGAAGTGCGCTTCGGCATCGCGCTCTCGTCGCTGTTTGCGGTCATCACCACCGCCGCCTCCTGCGGCGCGGTCAACGCCATGCACGGCTCGTTCACAGCGCTGGGCGGCCTCATTCCGCTGATCAACATGGAGCTTGGCGAAGTCATCGTCGGCGGCGTCGGCGCGGGCTTCTACGGCATTCTGTTGTTCGTCGTTCTGACGGTCTTCGTCGCCGGCCTGATGGTCGGACGGACGCCGGAATATCTCGGCAAGAAGATCGAGGCCAAGGAGGTCAAGATGGCCGTCCTGGCCATCCTCTGCCTGCCGACGGTGATGCTGGGCTTCACTGCCGTCGCCGTGATACTGCCGACAGGTGTGGCCTCGATCGGAAATCCCGGGCCGCACGGCTTCTCAGAAATCCTCTATGCCTACACGTCGGCTGCCGCCAACAACGGCTCGGCCTTCGGCGGGCTCGCCGGCAACACGCCCTGGTACAACATCACGATCGGCATCGCCATGCTGATGGGCCGCTTCCTGGTGATCATTCCGGCGCTCGCCATCGCGGGCTCGCTGGTGACGAAGAAGACGGTTCCTGCCTCAGCCGGTACTTTCCCGACCGACGGTTCGCTATTCGTCGGCCTGCTCTGTGGCGTCATTCTGATCGTCGGTGGTCTCACCTTCTTCCCAGCGCTTGCGCTCGGCCCGATCGTCGAGCACCTGGCAATGATCGCGGGGCAGACATTCTAGGTCGATGATCATGGATCACCCCCTATGGCATTCGGAAAGCTCCTTTATTCTCGCGGCAGCGACCTGCCGCGAGGGGCTCAGAACGCCGGCTACAGATATTGTCCTGGCGATGATGCTGGTCCTGGGGGTCACCGGTCTCGACCTTGCCTTCACCGAATTGTTCCACGGCTGAGTGCCATCGCCGTGCTGTCACAAACAAAAGAAACTGGAGTTCTCACATGAGCCAGTCCAAATCTGCGAGCCTCATGGACTCTCGCATCCTCATTCCCGCGATTGGCTCGGCTTTTGCCAAGCTCAACCCGCGCACCCTCGCGAAAAACCCGGTGATGTTCGTCGTTGCCGTCGTTTCGACGCTGACGACCGTCCTGTTCCTGCGCGATCTCGTCACCGGTGGCGAAGGCGTCGGCTTCTCGCTGCAACTGAACATCTGGCTGTGGTTCACGGTACTGTTTGCCAATTTCGCCGAAGCTGTGGCTGAAGGTCGCGGCAAGGCGCAGGCGGATTCGCTGCGCAAGACCCGCACCGAAACGCAGGCAAAGCTGCTGACAGGGGCCGATCTCAAGAGCTATAAGATGGTTCCCGGCACCAGCCTCAAGGTCGGTGACGTCGTGCTTGTCGAGGCCGGTGATATCATTCCGTCGGATGGTGAAGTCATCGAAGGTGTCGCCTCCGTCAACGAAGCGGCTATCACCGGCGAATCCGCTCCGGTCATCCGCGAATCCGGCGGTGACCGCTCGGCCGTCACCGGCGGCACGCAGGTTCTGTCGGACTGGATCCGGGTGCGCATCAGCGCCGCCGCCGGCTCGACCTTCATCGACCGGATGATCGCGCTGGTCGAGGGCGCCGAACGCCAGAAGACCCCGAACGAGATTGCCCTCAACATCCTTCTCGCCGGCATGACGCTGATTTTCGTGCTTGCCGTTGCGACGATCCCGAGCTTCGCCACCTATGCCGGTGGCGCCATTCCCGTGATCGTTCTCGTCGCTTTGTTCGTGACGCTGATCCCGACGACAATCGGCGCGCTTCTCTCGGCCATCGGCATTGCCGGCATGGACCGCCTGGTGCGCTTCAACGTGCTCGCCATGTCCGGTCGCGCCGTCGAGGCCGCAGGCGACATCGATACGCTGCTGCTCGACAAGACCGGCACGATCACGCTCGGCAACCGCCAGGCAACGGAATTGCGCCCGATCGCCGGTGTTTCCGCACAGGATCTTGCCGATGCCGCGCAGCTGGCATCGCTCGCCGACGAAACGCCGGAAGGCCGCTCCATCGTCGTTCTCGCCAAGGAGAAGTACGGTATCCGTGCGCGTGACATGGCGCAGCTGCACGCCCACTTCGTTCCGTTTACGGCGCAGAGCCGCATGAGCGGCGTCGACCTTGAGGGATCGTCGATCCGCAAGGGCGCGGTAGACGCGGTGCTGCGTTATGTCGGCACGCTTGACGCTTCGGCGCGCCCGGAAACCGGGCGCGAAATCCAGGCCATTGCCGACGAGATCGCCCAGTCCGGCGGCACGCCGCTTGCGGTTGTCCGCGATGGCCGCCTGATGGGCGTCGTGCATCTGAAGGACATCGTCAAGGGCGGCATCCGCGAGCGTTTCGCCGAACTGCGTCGCATGGGGATCCGCACCGTGATGATCACGGGCGACAACCCGATGACGGCGACTGCTATCGCGGCGGAAGCCGGCGTCGATGACTTCCTTGCTCAGGCGACGCCTGAAAACAAGCTGTCGCTGATCCGCGAGGAACAGGCCAAGGGCAAGCTCGTCGCGATGTGTGGTGACGGCACCAACGATGCGCCGGCGCTCGCGCAGGCCGATGTCGGTGTGGCCATGAACACCGGCACGGTGGCTGCCCGCGAAGCCGGCAACATGGTCGATCTGGATTCGGACCCGACGAAGCTCATCGAGATCGTCGAGATCGGCAAGCAACTCCTGATGACCCGCGGCACGCTGACGACCTTCTCGATCGCCAACGACATCGCCAAGTATTTCGCCATCATCCCGGCGATGTTCCTCGCCTTCTACCCGCAGCTGTCGGCGCTGAACATCATGGGGCTCGCCTCTCCGCAAAGCGCCATCCTGTCGGCGATCATCTTTAACGCGCTGGTCATCGTGGCGTTGATCCCGTTGTCGCTGAAGGGCGTGAAATATCGTGCCGTCGGCGCCGGCGCCCTGCTCTCGCGCAACCTGCTCGTCTATGGCCTCGGCGGCGTGATCGTGCCGTTCGTCGGCATCAAGGCCATCGACGTGGTCATCACCGCCCTTGGCCTTATCTAAGAGAGGATCCCTCCAATGTTGAAACAACTGAGACCAGCCCTTGTCATGATCGTCGCCATTACGGTTATCACCGGCCTTGCCTATCCGCTTGGCATGACGAGCATCGCCCAGGCGCTGTTCCCGCACCAGGCCAATGGCAGCCTGATTGAAAAGGATGGAACCGTCGCCGGCTCGACGCTGATAGGCCAGGCCTTTTCAGGCGGCACCTATTTCCATGGCCGCCCCTCAACTGCGGGCGATGGCTATGATGCGGCCGCGTCCAGCGGCTCCAACCTCGGCCCGACCAACCCGAAATTGCTAGACCGGATAAGGACGGAAGCCGAGGCTTTGAAAACAACCAATCCTCGTGCCGCAGTGCCGATGGATCTGGTCACCGCGTCTGGTAGCGGTCTCGACCCGCATATAACGCCAGAAGCGGCCTACTTCCAGGTGCCGCGCGTCGCCAAGGCCCGCGGCATGGACGAAGGGCAGGTCCGTACGCTGGTCGACCAAGCCGTCGAGGCTCGCGAGCTCGGGATTCTCGGCGAACCGGCCGTTAACGTCTTGGCGTTGAACATGGCGCTTGATAGAGCTGTATCGCCCTGATGGCGCCGGACGGAAAGCGGCATTCGGCTGCTTTCCGTCCGTGACGGAGAAAACTGAACGCTTCATGCGAGACGACAGCCGAGACATCGATGGCAGGCCATCACCGGATGCGCTCTTACAGCGTGCGGAGCGGGAAACTCGCGGCCGTCTGAAAATCTTCCTCGGAGCCGCACCGGGCGTCGGCAAGACCTATGAAATGCTCGCCTCCGCCCATGCGCGGAAAGCGGACGGCGTCGATGTCGTCGTCGGCGTGGTCGAGACCCATGGCCGCAAGGAAACCCAGGCGCTGGTCGATGGCCTGGAGGTCATCCCCCGCGCAAGCGTCGAATACAAAGGCCGCTATCTCGAAGAAATGGACATCGACGCCGTTCTCGCCCGGCGGCCGGCCCTTGTGCTGGTCGATGAGCTGGCGCATACCAATGCCCCCGGCAGCCGCCACCCCAAACGCTACATGGATGTACAGGAACTGCTGTCGCGCGGCATCGACGTGTATTCGACGCTCAACATCCAGCATGTCGAAAGCCTCAACGACGTCGTCGCCCAGATCACCCGCATCAGGGTGCGCGAAACGGTTCCCGATTCGATCATCGACCGGGCCGATGACGTCGAGATCATCGACCTGACACCCGACGACCTGATCAAGCGGCTGCATGACGGGAGAGTCTATGTGCCGAAGACGGCGCAACGGGCGCTCGAGAACTATTTCTCGCCTGGAAACCTGACGGCGCTGCGCGAGCTCGCATTGCGGCGCACGGCACAGCGGGTTGACGAGCAGCTGCTGACCCACATGCAGGCGCACGCCATATCCGGTCCCTGGGCGGCCGGTGACCGCGTGATTGTCTGCATCGACGATCATCCACGCTGTGCGTCGCTGGTGCGCTATGCCGCCAGGCTTGCCGACCGCTTGCGTGCGCCATGGGTGGCGCTCTATGTGGAGACGGCGCGATCGGTACATTTGTCTGAGGCGGCGCGCGACAGGATCGCCGTGACACTGCGTCTCGCGGAACATCTGGGCGGTGAAGCAATCACCCGACCGGGCTCTGAAGAGGCCGAGGAAATCGTCCGCCATGCAGCGGCAAGCAATGTCACCCATATCATTGTCGGCAGTCCCAAAAAATCTCGCTGGCGGCAGTGGTTCCACGGTTCGGTGACCGACAGGCTCATCAGCCGCGCAGGCGATATCAGCGTCCATGTCATTGCTGGAGACGACCGCGAGGGCGAAACGGTCGCAACGGGCGTCAAAACGGTCTCAAGGCCAGTGCCGTTCAAGATCCGGCCCTATATGCTTGCGACCCTCTATGTCGGCTGCGCGCTGGGCGTGGGTTTTCTGCTCGACCAGTCGCTCGATGTGCGCAACATCGCGCTGGTCTTTCTGATGGCGGTTCTGACTGCGGCGGTAACGGACGGGTTGAAGCCGGCCCTCTATGCCAGCGTGATCAGCGCCCTGTCGCTGAATTTCTTCTTCCTCCACCCGCTTTACACCTTTGTCATCAACGATCCGGAAAGCGTCGTCGCCTTCGGCTTTTTCTTCGTGGTCGCCATCGTCGCCAGCAATCTGACGGCGAGCGTGCAGCGTCAGGCGGCCGCGGCACGTCTGCGTGCCCGAATCACCGAAGACCTTTATCTGTTCAGCAAGAAGCTGGCGGGCACCGGCACGCTGGACGACGTGCTCTGGGTGACCGCGTTCCAGCTCGCCTCCATGCTGAAGGTGCGCGTGGTGCTGCTTCTCCCTGAGGAAGGGACGATTGCGGTGAAGGCCGGCTATCCGCCGGATGACACACTGGATGATGCCGATATCGCCGCCGCACGTTGGGCTTGGGAACACAATCGCGCTGCCGGACGCGGCGCCGATACGCTCCCGGGCGCCAAACGGCTCTACGTGCCACTCCGCACCGCGCGGGCCGCCGTCGGCGTCATCGGTCTCGACAACGACCGGCAGGGGCCGCTGCTCACGCCGGAACAGCAGCGGCTGCTCGATGCGCTTGCCGATCAGGCGGCGCTTGCCATCGAACGTGTCCAGCTTGTCGCCGATGTCGACAATGCGCGGCTGGCCGAGGAAGCCGGCAAGCTTCGCTCGGCATTGCTGACCTCGATCTCGCACGATCTGAAGACCCCGTTGGCGGCCATCATGGGTGCTGCCGGCACCCTGCGGGACTACCAGTCCGCGCTGCCGGAAGAGGGCCGCCTCGAATTGTTGACGACGGTAACGGACGAATCGGAAAGGCTGAACCGGTTCATCGCCAATCTACTCGACATGACCCGGATCGAATCCGGTGCGATGGAACCGAATGCGGCGTTCCATTATATCGGCGATATCGCCGGCAGCGCCTTGCGCAGGGCGAGCAAGATTCTGGCTCATCACGAGGTCGATGTTCGCGTGCCCGCCGAGTTGCCCATGGTCAGGATTGATCCGGTTCTGTTCGAACAGGTTCTTTTCAATCTGCTCGACAACGCCGCCAAATATGCGCCGGAGGGATCGATTGTCCGGGTGCAGGCGGAAAGCAATGGTCAGCGCGTTTTCGTGCGTGTTTCCGATGAAGGGCCGGGCATTCCGCCCGGTGATCTCGAGCGCGTCTTCGATACGTTCTACAGGGTGCGCAAGGGGGATCACGTCCGGGCCGGAACCGGGCTTGGCCTGTCGATCTGCCGCGGCTTTATCGAGGCGATGGGCGGCACCATCGCCGCGGAAAACAGGACAGACCGTTCCGGCGCCGTCTTCACCGTCAGCCTGCCGCTCTTGCCGGATGCGCCCAATCTGAAGGACATGAAATGACCCTTTCGGCCGTCAAAATCCTGGTCGTCGATGACGAGCCGCCCATTCGCCGGCTGCTGCGCGTCGGTCTGGCGACGCAGAATTATGCCGTCAGCGAAGCCGGCAACGGCAAGGCCGCGCGGGAGATGGTCGGGATCGAACAGCCTGACCTCATCCTTCTCGATCTCGGCCTGCCCGACATACCGGGCCACGATCTCCTGAGGGGTTGGCGTGAAGAGGGCCTGACCCTGCCGATCGTCATCCTGTCGAGCCGGACTGATGAAGCCGGGATCGTCAACGCATTGGAACTCGGTGCCGACGATTATGTGACCAAACCCTTCGGCATGAACGAACTGGTGGCGCGCATCCGCGTGGCGCTCCGCCACCGGTTGCAGCAGCAGGGTGAAAAACCGTTGTTCCAGACCGGCGGCCTGTCCGTTGATCTGGTCAAGCGAATAGTCAAGGTCGATGGGCGCGATGTGAAGCTGTCGCCGAAGGAATACGACATTCTGCGCATCCTGGTGCAGCATGCCGGCAAGGTGCTGACGCATCAATTCCTGCTGAAACAGGTCTGGGGCAATGCGGCCGACGTGCAATATCTGCGCGTCTATGTTCGGCAGCTTCGCCAGAAAATCGAACAAAGTCCCGATCAGCCGCAATACATCACCACCGAGACAGGCGTCGGATACCGGTTGCGCGAGGCCGACCTTTAGCCGGCATGTTCTTGTGGCCTAGATGCCATTGCGCCGCAGCCAGGTGCTTAAGATGGTCAGCCGGCACATGCAGGCGCCCAAACCCGAAGCGCCGGCCGTTTTCGGGCACCGGCGTCAGGTCCGACCGATAGACGCTCGATGTAAGGCCCGGTCACATCGTCTTCGAGCGAGGATACCAAGCCAACCTCGTTGAGCGAACTATCCCCCGCTCGCCGCTTCGAAAACACATTGGCTATCCACATGCAGAACGGCTTCCACATGGGGTGAAAACAGCGTGGCGATCGCGTCGCAGACGGGGATGAAGGGCGTCAATGGCTGAGACATGCGGGTCTTATTCGCCACTTTTACATTGGTCAATATAGACTATTTGTAAAGTTAGGACGCGGCCCCTTGGCCCAGTTGCCGACGAAAAGCCGGGTCGTGTTGGGACAGCTTCTTGTGAAGATGCACCATCATGCCGGCGGCAAAGAGAGGCGTCAGCAGATTGAGAATTGGAACGGCAAGGAAGGCTGCGAGGACCAGGCCTGCCAAAAACACGGTGCCGGCATGCTTGGCGCGAAACAGCCGTGCCTCGGCGGGCGGGCGATGGCGCATGGCGGCAAACTCGAAAAACTCCCTGCCGAGCAGATAGCCGTTCACCAGGAAGAATGCGATCAGGTTGATACCGGGGACGAGCAGCAAAAACAGCGCAACGATGTTGCCGGCAATGATCACGCCCAGGAATTTTACGGTTCCCGCAACAGCTTCGCCCAGCGGCAAGGGGCGGCCAGCCGCTTCGGCCGGGTAGTCTCGTTCTTCGACGATCTCCGCCACGTCGTCGAGAAAGAAGCCGGCAATCAATGCCGTCACCGGCGCCAGAAGAAGCGCCAGCGCCAGCGCAATGCCGAAGCTCGCAAAAATGCCGATGACGAAGGCGAGCCATCCCTCCCAGCCGGATGTTCCGGGGATAAGTACGTCGAGCCAAGGCAAGGCGAGATAGACGAAGAATTCACGCAGCGCCAGCCACAGGCCGACAAGGGCAAGCAGCGTCAAACCCAGCACTTTCCAGAATACCGAGCGTGTCTCCGGCGCAAATAGATTGGCAAAGGAAAGGCGCGCCGCGTCGAATATCATCAGTCATCTCCGTGGTCAAAGCGGCCGGCTGCCGCCTTGGGCATGTAGGCGGGCGGGGGTGACCGGGCAAGACCGCGGCGAAAATCATGTGTGAAGGAGGCGGAATACGCTGCCAAATCGATGGACGCATCGATATGATGCCACGACTGACGTAATTCGGGAGAAAAATGGCGATGGACGGTGTGGATGGGAGCATTTCGGTAGCGGGTCTTTCCGTCCTTCTGCAGTCCGGCGCACTTGATCCGGTCGATCTGGCAAAGGCCACGCTTGAAAAAATAGCCGGCTACCGGGATCAGGCGATTTTCACCGGTCTGTTGGCCGAGCGGGCATTGGCTGAGGCAAAGGCAGCCGCAGGACGCATCCGCTCTGGCCGCTCTCTCGGGTTGCTCGAGGGCATTCCGGTGGCATGGAAGGACCTGTTCGATACAAAAGGCACGGTGACAACCGCTGGTTCGATCGTCCTTGGGCATAAGCCGGCCACGACTGATGCCGATGTCGTCCGGGCGCTCGCCGATGCAGGAATGGTCAGCGTCGGCCGAACCAATTTGAGCGAGTTCGCCTTTTCCGGCCTCGGCATCAATCCGCACTACGGTACGGCGCACAATGCGACCTCCCGCGACGTGCCGCGCATTCCGGGTGGCTCATCGGCGGGTTCCGGGGTGGCGGTCGCCGCCGGTCTCGTGCCCGTCGCGATCGGCACGGACACGGGCGGCTCGATACGCATTCCAGCGGCATTGAACGGCATCGTCGGCTACAAGGCGACGCGCGGCCGCTATTCGATGCAAGGCATTTTCCCGCTGGCAAAAAGCCTCGATTCGCTCGGACCGCTCTGCCGCACGGTGCAGGACGCTATCTGGATCGACGCCGCCATGCGTCGCCGCACGGCGCCCGATATCGGCCGGACGGACTTGCGTGATCTCAAGCTGGTCATACCGGAGACCGTTGTGTTCGATGATGTCGAGGCGGGCGTTGTTGCAGCGTTCGAGGCTGCGATTTCGCGGCTTGAAAGGGCCGGAGTGCGGGTTGCGCGCCGAGCCTTCCCGATCTTTGCCGAAATTTTCGACCTGATGGCGCGTCATGGCGCGCTGGTAACGGCCGAGGCCTACGTCCTGCACAGGGAGCGCCTTCAGGGCGCGGACGCCGACCGAATGGATCCGCGTGTGGTCGCTCGTACCCGGCTTGGCGAAAGGATCAGCATGGCGGACTATGTCGCGATTCTTGACGCCCGCCAGCGGCTGATCGCAAGCCTGGCCGCCGCTCTGGAACCGGGCGAGTTGATGGCGCACCCGACCCTGCCGCATGTGGCGCCGCCAATTGCGCCGCTGCTTGCCGACGACGAACTGTTTTTCAAGCTCAACGGCAAAACCTTGCGCAACACCTCGATCGGCAATTTTCTCGATGGCTGCGGCGTCTCCATTCCCTGCGGGACGGGTGATGCCGGCATGCCGGTCGGCTTTCTCCTGTCGGGCCAGCGCAACGAGGATGAGCGCCTGTTGTCGGCGGCGCTGTCGGCTGAAAACCTCATTCGTGGTGACGCATGATCGTTTGTTTCGACATTGGCGGCTCGGCTATCAAGGGTGCCGTTGCGCATTCGGTGGACCGAATAGAACCGCTCGATCGCCGGCCGACGCCGCTTGACGATTTCATTGCCTTTGCCGAAACACTTCGTCTGGTGGTCGACGAAGCCGGCGCAAGGCCTGATCGGATCGCCATATCGGTCACCGGCGTCGTCGACCCGGAGACCAAGGCGATCAAGTGCGCCAATATTCCCTGCATTGACGGACGCAAGCTTTCTGCCGATCTCTCCGATATCCTTGGCCTGTCCGTGCTCGTTGCCAATGATGCCGATTGTTTCGCACTGGCGGAGGCCGGCGCCGGTGCCGGTCGCGGCCATCGGATCGTGCTGGGCGTCATTCTCGGTACGGGTGTCGGCGGTGGGCTTGTGGTGGAGGGCAGACTGATCAACGAGGATGGGGGTTTTGCCGGCGAATGGGGCCACGGCCCGGCGGTCGCCTCCATAGCCGGCACGCCACCGGTCGCGATCCCCGCCTTCGATTGCGGCTGCGGCCAGCGCGGTTGCGTCGATACCGTCGGCGGTGCTCGCGGCATGGAGCGCCTGCACCAGACCCTGCATGGCAAGACGCTGACCAGCGAAGAGATCACCACGCTCTGGCAAGCTGCAGACGCCGAGGCAACGCGGACGATCGACGTGCTTGTCGATCTCGTCAGTTCGCCGCTGGCGCTGACGGTCAACATCACCGGCGCGACGATCGTTCCGGTCGGCGGCGGCCTTGCCAATGTCACGCCGCTGATTGCGCGGATCGACAAGGCCGTGCGCACGCGCATTCTGCGAAAATTCGAGCGGCCCCTGGTCGTGCCTGGCGAATGCCGCATCGAACCCGGCCTGATTGGTGCTGCCATCCTCGGTCTTGGCGGAGACACCCAATGACGAACATTCTCCTGGAAGTCTGCGTCGAGGACGCAGCGGGTCTCATGGCAGCCGTCGAAGGCGGCGCCGATCGCATCGAACTATGCTCGGCCCTTTCAGTCGGAGGCCTCACGCCGTCGCCGGGGCTGATGGCGCTGGCGGGCGAAGTCGATATTCCGGTCTATGCGATGATCCGGCCGCGGCCGGGCGATTTCGTGTTCAATGCCGGCGATGTCAGCGTCATGCGCAGCGACATCGAAGCGGCGCGCGCAGCAGGTCTTGCCGGTGTCGTGCTCGGAGCGAGCCGTCCCGACGGGAGTTTGGATGTGGCCACATTGCGGTTGCTGGGGGAGCACGCCGCGGGGTTCGGATGCACGCTGCACCGCGCCTTCGATCTCGTGCCTGATTTTGCGGAGGCGATCGATATCGCCGTCGCTCTCGGTTTCGAGCGCATCCTGACATCGGGAGGGGCAAAAAGGGCTCTGGACGGCGTGGATGCGCTTGCCTCGATCGTGACGGCCGCGAACGGCCGCATCTCGATCATGCCGGGCTCCGGCGTAACGCTGGAGGCGATCGGCGGACTTCTGTCACGCCTCTCCGTGCGCGAGGTCCATTCCTCATGCTCGATTGATAAGCCGGCCCATGATCACCGACTCGTGTCGCTCGGTTTTGTTGCGCCGAGTTCCAAGCGGACGGATGCAGATGTGGTCCGCAAACTGAAGGCGCGGCTGACCGCCGCGCACTGATAGCCGACTCATGCCGGGAACACGCGTCGGCCGCCAATCCAGGTCGAAACCATCGCCAGTCGGTCCGTCAAAAGCACGAAATCGGCGTCCAGCGAGGGCAGCAGCCGACCCTTGCGGGATGCGATTCCCACTGCATCTGCGGGGTAGGCGGATGCCATGCGGATCGCCTCGTCCAGCGGCAGGTTCAGCCTGTCATGGGCGAAGCGCACCGATGACAACATATCGATGTCGGCGCCGGCGAGCGTGCCGTCGGCCAGCGTCAGGCGCCCGTCCTTGCGGAAAATCTCGCGGCCGTTCAGCAGGAAACTGGTCTGGTCTGAGCCGATCGTCGACATGGCGTCGGTGACGATGAAGATCCGCCCCGGCCCGGTCTTGGCGCGCAGCGCCACGCCCAACGACACCGGGTCGACATGGAAACCGTCGGCGATGATCCCTGCGTAAAGGCTACCGATGTCGAGCGCGCCGCCAACGACGCCGGGTTCGCGGTGGCCGAGCGGGCTCATGGCGTTGAACAGGTGGGTCACAGTCCGCGCGCCGGCCTGCGCATATTCGACAACGGTCTTATAGCCGGTGTCCGTGTGGCCAAGACTGACGACGATGCCGGCACCGGCGAGCGCCTTCACCTGAGCGGCCGTCGTATTTTCCGGTGCCACCGTGACCATCATCGCATCGAACACGCCGGCGCAGGCGAGCATGGCATCCAGATCGGCCTGATCCATCGGCCGGATGAGGGCCGGGTCGTGCGCGCCCTTCCGGGCAACGGAAAGATGCGGTCCCTCCAGATGCAGTCCGAGAAATCCGGGTACATTTTCAGCCTTGGCCTGCCTGCCGCCCTCGATTGTTCTGGCGCGAACCTCGAACGTATCGGTGATCAAGGTCGGCAGCAGAGCCGTCGTGCCGAACTGCGCGTGGGCGGAGCAGATGGTGCGGATGGCATCGACGTCCTGTCGGTCGTTCAGCATCACGCCGCCGCCGCCGTTGACCTGCAGGTCGATGAAACCGGGAACGAGCAACTGCCCGGTGGCGTCGATCGTCTCCGTACCGGGGGGCAGATCGCTCTGCGGCAAAATGCCGGTGACCGTGCCGCCATCCAGCAGCAGGGACTGGCCATCGTGCCAAACAAGGCCGTCGAAAATCCGGGCGCCGGTGATTGCTGTCCGAGCGGTCATCGTGTCTCCGTTACCTTCTTGAGGGCGATGGGCGCGTCCGGATTGAGGCCGCGCGAGCGCGACCAGGATTCGACGAAACCGTAGAAGGGGAGGATGAGCGTCAGCGCGTCGGTGATCGGGTGGCCCGTCTCGACAAAGGGCAGCACCTTCGCCGATGTGGCATTGGACGAGGTGATGAAGGCGAGCGCCCCCTTGTTGCTAAGACCGTCAAGGATACCGGTAACCGAGCCTTCGGCCGCGTCACGCGCGGCAAGGCCGATGACCGGGAAGCGCTTTTCGACCAGCGCCACCGGTCCGTGCAGCACTTCCGCTGCCGAATAGGCCTCGGCGTGCATGCCCGAAGTCTCCTTGAATTTCAGCGCCGCTTCGCTGGCAATGGCAAGCGCCGGTCCTCGGCCGAGTACGAACAGTGATTCCGCATCCCCGAGCTCGTCGGCCAGTGCCTGCCAGTCGAGCTTCACGGCCTTGGCAAATTGGGCCGGCAGGTCGGCGACAGCGTGTTGCAAGGCTTCGTCGCCGGTCCATTCGCCGAGGATTGCAAGGCCGGCGACGATCGAGTTGACGTAGGATTTGGTCGCTGCGACGGCGATTTCCGGACCGGCGAGGATGTCGAGCGGATGGGTGCTGGCTTGCGAAATCGGCGAGGGCAGGGTGTTGGTGAGCGCGATCGTCACCGCGCCGGCCTTGGTCGCGGCTTCGGCCATGGCGACAATGTCCGGGCTCTTGCCGGACTGTGAAATCGCGATCGATGCGGCGCCGGACAGCTGCATTCTCGCGCCATAGATCGAGGCGAGCGACGGGCCGAGCGAGGCGACGGGCTTGCCGGTCGAAAGCTCGATCGCATATTTCAGGAACAGGGCCGCATGGTCGGACGAGCCGCGGGCGATCGTCACGAGGAAGGCGGGATCCTTTTCGCGCAGTGCCGCGCCCGCCTGCCTGATCGCCGTTGCCGACTGGTCGAGAAGGCGGGCCGCCGCTTCGGGAATCTCATCGATTTCGCGCCGCATATTGGTCTGCATGATCATGTCTTTCTTCTTTGGGCTGTTCTCACGATTCCGGCAGGGTCAATTCCGCGACGAAGTCGTAGGCGTCACCCCGGTAGAGCGAGCGGGTGAATTCCACCACACGGCCGGAGGCAAGATAGGAAATGCGTTCGATCGAGAGGCTCGCCGATCCGACCGGGACGCCAAGCATTGCCGCGTCCGGATCCTTCAGACTGCAGGCGGAAATCCGCTGCACGGCGCGCACCGGCCGCGACTTGGTCTTGTCGAGTTCGGCATAGAGCGATGTGCCGATCCGGATGGGATCAGGCAGGAATTCGGCGGAAATGCTCGCCCGTTCGATGGCAAGCGGCATGTCATCGGCGATGCGCAGGCGGCCGAGACGGGCGACGAGCGAATCGGCGGCAAGGCCAAGCACCATCATCTCATCCGGCGATGGGTGGAAAAGCCCGCGCTCGATCCACTGCGCCGTCGTCGTCAGCCCGCGCCGCTCCATGTCCTCGGTAAAGGACGTCAGTCGCGACAGCGACTGCTGGACGCGGCTGACCGGCTTGACCACGAAGGTCCCGGAGCCGTGACGGCGCACCAGGAGGCCATCCTTGACCAGATCGTCCACCGCCTTGCGCACCGTTACGCGACTGATGCTGGCATAGTCGGCGAGATCGCGTTCCGGCGGCAGTGCATCGCCGTGGTTCAGTTTGCCGGACAGGATCGCTTCTTCCAGCGATTGACGGAGTTTGAGGTAAAGAGGCCCCGACCCTCCGGCCTGCAGGCCCTCCAGTGGCAATATGGCCTCGAGATGCTGGGTCATGCCTCGGCCCTCGCGTCAGTGGCAAAGCGCTTGGCGGCGAGTGCGACGGAGCCCGTCAATGCGTCTGCCTCCGGCTCCATGAATAGCGGCTGGTGTCGCTCGGCGAGCCAGGGTCGGTAGAGGCCTGCCAGCCCACCAAGAAGACAAAGCCTGCCGCTGCCGCGGGCCACCACGACATCAAGTGCCTCGTCGATCGTCAGTGCGGCCGCCCGAAGCAATGCCGTTGCCACCGGGTCGCCGCGCCCGGCGAATTCAAAGACCTTTGGCGCAAACCGGCCGAAATCGCCGGGCCGGGCAACGCGGGCGAATTCTACCACGTCGCGCGGATCGGAATTGAACTCCGCCATCACCGCATCGGTCAGCGGCGAGGAGGGGTGAATCTGGTCGAACGCCAGTACACTTTCCTGCAGCAGGGCATGGCCAAGACGGGCGCCGCTACCGAGGTCACCGATCTGAAAACCCCATCCGCCGATATAGCGGATGTCGCTTGCCTGTCGGGCGATGTAGATCGAACCGGTGCCGAGGATGGCGACCGCACCGTCGCTGTCGCCCAACGCGCCCTGCAACGCGATCAGCCCGTCGGATTCGATGTCGGCCTTTGCAAAGGGGAGGCGCTCCTTCACATAGTGCACGGCATCACCGACATTGCTGCCGGCCACACCAAGAAGTGCGCAGGTTGAGCCGATCTCCGCGGGGGCGATGTTTGCCTCCTCGAACGCAGCCCTCGCCGCGCCGACAATATGGATCAGGGCATTGTCAGGATCGGTCAGAATGTTGGCGGCGCCGCTTTTGCCGCGCCCCAGGATGCGCCCGTCAGGCCCCGCTACAGCCGCGCGGCAGCTCGTGCCCCCGCCATCGATTCCCAGAATATAGTTTCGCATGGATACCTCCGGAGAAAATGATACCAAAAAAATACCATTAACCAAGGGGGATTTGGTCTTTAATTGGATTTATCGCCTAACAACATGAAATAATGGGTAAATTTGATAGCCGTAAATTTTTCTTCGGCCGGAAGTTAATTTTTCCTAGACAATTGGTATTTTTTTGGCATTAATTTGTGGAGAGGAGATTGAACGCATGCCGTCAGCGAAAACCGAACAGCATCACGAGAAGGCGACGGGACTGGATGTCATGCATCCGGCACTTGCGCTACGTCTGCTGGCATCCGGCCAGCAGGCCGCGGCGAAGGCTGTCGATGCTGCAATCGAGCCACTGGTCGCCGCCGCCCAGATCGCCGCCGACACGCTCGCAAGCGGCGGTCGCCTGGCCTATGCGGGTGCCGGCAGCTCTGGCCTCATGGCGATGACCGATGCGCTGGAATTGCCCGGCACTTACGGAATTGCCCTTGATAAGGTCGTCGTTCTGCTGGCCGGCGGTGCCGCCAGCCTGACCGATCTGGCCGGCGGGTACGAGGACGATATGGAACTGGCACGCAAGGATGTTCGGGACGCCGGCATCGGCAAGGGCGATTGCCTGATTTCCGTCTCCGCCAGCGGCTCGACGCCTTATGCGCTGGCTGCGGCGGATGAAGCCCGGCAGCGCGGCGCGCGTGTCATCGCCATGGCGAACAATCCCGGCGCGATGCTGTTCCAGGGCGCCGACGTGGCGATCCTGCTGCAGACGCCGCCCGAGGTGATCTCCGGATCGACCCGCATGGGCGCGGCGACGGCGCAGAAGATTGCCTTCAACATGTTTTCTACTCTCGTCGGTATCCATCTCGGTCATGTCTACGACGGATACATGGTCAATCTAAAGGCCGACAATGCCAAGCTGCGCGGCCGCGCCGTCCGCATCGTCTCCGACATTGCCGGCATCGGGGCGGCGGAAGCGGGCCGCTATCTCACCACGTCATCGGGTTCGGTAAAGATCGCCATTCTGCTTGCTGCCGGGGCAAGGGATGTGGCGGCGGCGGACGCCGCGCTTGCCGAGGCCGGTCAAAATTTGCGCCGCGCCTTGTACAGCGTCGCTGCACGTTAATTTAAGGGTTCCAAAACCGCGCCGGACCGGCGCATAATAAAAGGGAGAACGTAATGACCCGCACGACTTTGAAATGCTTGCTGCTTGCCTCCAGCATGCTCGGCTCCGCCGGGCTGGCGCATGCGGAAGACGTCACGCTGACGATCGAAAGCTGGCGCAACGACGACCTGACCATCTGGCAGGAAAAACTGATCCCGGCTTTCGAAGCGAAGAATCCGGGTATCAAGGTGAAGTTCGCGCCGACGGCGCCGACCGAATACAACGCCGCGCTGAACGCCAAGCTCGACGCCGGCTCCGCTGGTGACCTCGTCACCTGCCGTCCGTTCGACGTCTCGCTCGAACTCTACAACAAGAAGCACCTCGCCGACCTCACGGGTCTTGCCGGCATGGAGAACTTCTCGCCGGTCGCCAAGTCCGCCTGGACGACGGACGATGGTTCGGCAACCTTCTGCGTGCCGATGGCATCTGTCATCCACGGCTTCATCTACAACAAGGATGCCTTCGACAAGCTCGGTATCGCCATCCCGACGACGGAAGCCGAATTCTTTGCCGCCCTCGACAAGATCAAGGCAGATGGCACCTATATCCCGTTGGCCATGGGCACGAAGGATCTCTGGGAAGCAGCAACCATGGGCTACCAGAACATCGGCCCGACCTACTGGAAAGGTGAGGAAGGCCGCGCCGCTCTCATCAAGGGCGAGCAGAAGCTGACCGACGAGCCGTGGGTCGAACCCTTCAAGGTTCTTGCCAAGTGGAAAGACTATCTTGGCGACGGCTTCGAAGCCCAGACCTATCCGGACAGCCAAAACCTCTTCACGCTCGGCCGCGCCGCCATCTATCCGGCCGGCTCATGGGAAATCGGCCTGTTCAACACCCAGGCCCAGTTCAAGATGGGCGCCTTCCCGCCGCCGGTTAAGGCCGCTGGCGATACCTGCTATATCTCGGACCACACCGACATCGGCGTTGGCCTGAATGCTAAGAGCGCGCATCCGGAAGAAGCCAAGAAGTTCCTGAGTTGGGTTGCTTCGCCGGAATTCGCCGACATCTACGCCAACGCGCTGCCGGGCTTCTTCAGCCTGAATTCGACGCCGGTGAAGATGAGCGATCCGCTCGCCCAGGAATTCGTCTCCTGGCGTGAAAAGTGCAAGCCGACCATCCGATCGACCTACCAGATTTTGGCGCGCGGTACGCCGAGCCTCGAAAACGAGACCTGGGTTGAATCGGCCAACGTGATCAACGGCACCGATACGCCGGAAGTCGCCGCCGAGAAACTGCAGAAGGGTCTCGACAGCTGGTACAAGCCGGCGAAGTAAATCGGAGTTGCGGGGCACTGCCCCGCACCCTAACCTTCTCCCCGCCTGCGGGGAGAAGGTGCCCGACAGGCGGATGAGGCACCGCCGCGTGCGGGATGTTCCTATGCGAAAAAGCAAGGCGTCCGGCCGAAAACATGTAATCTGAAATCACATCTGCCGGCGGCTTTCGCCCGCTGGTTCAGGCATGCGCGGCGGGGACCGGCGGCGCAGCGCCTTGCCGCATTTCGCGGTGATCGACGAAAAACGGGTCGGAGCGGCAGAGCCATGAGCAGCGCCATAATGTCTGAGGACAGCATTCAAACACCGGCACGGGCGAAACGCTGGCATATCCTCGTTTTTCTGCTGCCAGCCTTCGTGATCTATTCCGCCGTCATGATCCTGCCGCTGGTGGAGACGCTGCGCCTGTCGCTGTTCAACACCGTTGACGGCCAGTCGACCTTCGTCGGTTTTGCCAATTTCCAGGTGCTATTCGGCCAAGAGCGCTGGGCGGCGGATTTCTGGCGGGCACTGAAGAACAATTTCATTTTCTTCGCCATCCACATGCTGGTCCAGAACCCGCTTGGCATTGCGCTTGCCGCGATGCTGTCGATCCCGAAGCTGCGGCTCGCCACCTTCTATCGGACGGCGATTTTCCTGCCGACGCTGTTGTCCTTCGTCATCGTCGGTTTCATCTGGAAGCTGATCCTGTCGCCGATCTGGGGCATCACGCCGTTTTTCATGGACCTGGTCGGTCTCAAGGCCTTCTTCGCGCCCTGGCTCGGCAGGCCCGGCTCGGCGCTGATCGCGGTGTCGCTGATCTCCGTCTGGCAGAATATCGGCATCCCGATGATGCTGATCTATGCGGCGCTGCTCAACATCCCCGACGAGGTGATCGAGGCGGCGGAATGCGACGGCGTCACCGGCTGGAGCCAGTTCTGGAAGATCAAGCTGCCGCTGGTACTGCCGGCGATCGGCATGGTCTCGATCCTGACCTTCGTCGGCAACTTCAATGCGTTCGACCTGATCTATACCGTGCAGGGGGCGCTGGCCGGACCGGACGGGTCGACCGACATTCTCGGCACGCTGCTCTATCGCACCTTTTTCGGCTTCCAGCTGCAGCTGGGCGACCGTTCGATGGGCGCCACCATCGCCACCGTGATGTTCCTGATCATCCTTGCCGGGGTGTCGCTCTATCTCTTCGGCATCCAGCGGCGTGTCCGCCGCTACCAGTTCTAAGGGAGAGACAAAATGTCAAAAGCACGCATGTCACCCCTGCGTTCCAGCTTCGTACATCTGGCGCTCGCCGGCTATACCGCCGTCGCCCTGTTCCCGGTGCTCCTGACGATCGTGAACTCGTTCAAGGACCGGAATGCCATCTTTCGCACGCCGCTCGCGCCGCCGACGGCAAATACCTTCAGCCTTGTCGGTTACGAGACGGTGCTGAAGCAAGGCGATTTCGTTGGCTATTTCCAGAACAGCCTGATCGTCACCGTCATCTCGATCTTCTTCGTGCTCCTGTTCGGCGCGATGGCGGCGTTCGCGCTGTCGGAATATCGCTTCCGGGGCAATACGATGATGGGGCTCTATCTCGCCATCGGCATCATGATCCCGATCCGCCTTGGGACGGTTGCGATCCTGCAGGGCATGGTCGCCGCCGGTCTGGTGAACACGCTGACGGCGCTGATCCTCGTTTATACCGCCCAAGGTCTGCCGCTTGCCATCTTCATCCTGTCCGAATTCATGCGTACCGTCTCGGACGATCTGAAGAATGCCGGACGCATCGACGGCCTGTCGGAATATGCGATCTTCTTCCGCCTGGTACTGCCGCTCATCAAACCGGCCATGGCGACGGTCGCGGTCTTTACCATGATCCCGATCTGGAATGACCTCTGGTTCCCGCTGATCCTCGCCCCCGGTGAAGCCACAAAGACCGTCACGCTCGGCTCGCAGGTTTTCATCGGCCAGTTCGTCACCAATTGGAACGCGGTTCTTGCCGCCTTGTCGCTGGCGATCTTCCCGGTCCTCATCCTCTACGTCATCTTCTCGCGGCAGCTGATCCGCGGCATTACCGCAGGAGCAGTCAAGTGAGTGCCAAGCCCATCCGCGTACTCGTCGCAGGCCTCGGCAATATGGGCCGCAGCCATGCGCTCGCCTACCATAACAATCCCGGCTTCGAGATCGTCGGGCTGGTCAACCGCTCGAAGGTCGATCTGGTGCCCGAACTTCAAGGCTACACGATCCATCCGAGCTTCGAATCGGCGCTGAAGGAGCTGAAGCCCGATCTCTGCTCGATCTGCACCTATTCCGACAGCCATGCCGACTATGCTGTCATGGCGTTCGACGCCGGTTGCGATGTCTTCGTCGAAAAACCGCTGGCAACGACGGTGATGGATGCAGAGCGGGTGGTCGCGGCAGCCAGGAAGGCCGGCAGGAAACTCATCGTCGGCTATATTCTGCGTCATCACCCCTCCTGGGTGCGGCTGATCGCCGAGGCGCGCAAGCTGGGCGGCCCCTATGTCTTCCGCATGAACCTCAATCAGCAATCCAGCGGCCCGACCTGGGCGACGCATAAGGCCCTGATGGACACCACTTCGCCGATTGTCGATTGCGGCGTGCATTATGTCGATGTCATGTGCCAGATCACCGATGCCAAGGCCGTCGAGGTGCGCGGCATGGGCTTGCGCCTTTCCGGTGAGGTCGCACCGGACATGTATAATTACGGGCATTTGCAGGTGATTTACGCGGATGGTTCGGTCGGCTGGTACGAAGCGGGCTGGGGACCGATGATCTCGGAAACCGCCTTCTTCGTGAAGGACGTGATGTCGCCAAACGGCTCGGTCTCGATCGTCATGGACCCGAATGCCAAGTCGGACGACATCGACACGCACACCAAGACGGCCGTCATTCGTGTCCACAAGGCCGAAACCGGACCCGACGGCAAGTTCGTTCACAATGACGAAGACCTGCAGATGGATGGCGAGCCGGGGCATCAGGAACTCTGCGATCTAGAGCAGGCCTATGTGCTGAAGGCCATCACCGAAAACGTCAATCTCGAACGACACATGGACGACGCCGTCCAGTCACTGCGCATCTGCCTCGCGGCCGATGAAAGCGTGCGCACCGGTCGTCCCGTTAAACTGTAGAAGAGGGCCTAACGTGGGATCTTTGAACCTGAAATCCATTCGCAAGGCCTTCGGCACCCATGAGGTTCTGAAGGGCATCGATCTCGACGTGAAGGACGGTGAGTTCGTCATTTTCGTCGGCCCGTCAGGCTGCGGTAAGTCCACGCTCCTGCGGGTCATCGCCGGTCTGGAAGACGCGACCTCCGGCAGCGTCCAGATCGACGGCCTGGAGGTGATCAATACGCCGCCCGCCAAGCGCGGCATCGCCATGGTGTTCCAGTCCTACGCGCTCTATCCGCACCTGACCGTCAAGGACAATATGGGCCTTGGTCTGAAGCAGATGGGTGCACCCAGGGTTGAGGTTGACGCAAAGGTCGCCAAGGCGTCCTCGATGTTGTCGCTGGAGCCCTATCTTGCGCGCCGCCCGGCGGAGCTGTCCGGCGGCCAGCGCCAGCGCGTCGCCATCGGCCGCGCCATCGTGCGCGAGCCGAAGCTCTTCCTATTCGACGAGCCACTGTCGAACCTCGATGCCGCGTTGCGCGTCAACACCCGTATCGAAATCGCAAGACTGCATCGCAGCCTCAAGGCGACGATGATCTATGTGACGCACGACCAGGTCGAGGCCATGACGCTCGCCGACAAGATCGTGGTCCTCAATGCCGGCCAGATCGAGCAAGTCGGTTCGCCGATGGAGCTTTACAACAAACCGGCAAACGTCTTCGTTGCCGGTTTCATCGGCTCGCCGCAGATGAATTTCATCGAGGCGGGCACGCTGGGTGACACGAATGCGAAAACCATCGGCATCCGGCCCGAGCACATCGTCCTGTCGCGGGAAAGCGGCGACTGGAAGGGCAAGGTCATTCATGTCGAGCACCTCGGCGCCGATACCATTCTCTATCTGGAAACCGAGGTCACCGGCCTTCTGACGGTGCGGCTCTTCGGCGAGCACCGCTACGATGTCGATGATGTTGTCTATGCGACGCCGGACAAGATGGCGATGCATCGTTTCGGCTCGGACGACCGGGTCTTGCACGGATCTTGAATATTCAAGTTTTTACCGAGCGATGACTAGGTCGTCGTCGCTCGGTAACGTTTTTTTGCGCCGCATCATTCGCTTGCGCTGCCTTTAATTTTAACATACATATTTGTTTGTATAATTTGATATGGCTACATTAGCCCCCTGAAGGGTGCGCCGTATCTTACTGATCTTTATTAACTTCCGGCTGCTGCCGCTTTCCTTTGACAGGGGGCTGGCCCGCGCCGGGCTTTTGCGTGGAACCGACAATGCGGATGAATCGACTGATCATGACTGCGGCCGTGGCAGGCCTGGCCTTGGTTTCCGGATGCCAGAAACAGGAAGAGCAGGCCGCTTCATCTTTCCCGCCGTCACCGGTCGCGGTGGTGACGACGAAGGCCGAAGAACTGCCGATCACCAATGAGCTTCCCGGTCGCATCGCCGCGACGCGCGTCGCGGAGGTCCGTCCGCGCGTCACCGGCATCGTCGTCGATCGCGTCTTCCAGCAGGGCTCGATCGTCAAGGAAGGCGAGGTGCTCTACAAGATCGACCCGGCGCCTTTCCAGGTTCAGGTCGACAGCGCCGAGGCGACGCTGGCGCGCGCCAAGGCCGTGCAGGTCCAGGCGAGGCAGGCCGTTGACCGTCAGACGCAGCTGCGCAAATCCGGCGCGGCGGCACTGCAGCAGTATGATGATGCGATCGCGCAACTGGCGCAGGCCGATGCCGATGTCGCCGTCGCCGAAGCCGGTCTCGCGACCGCCAGCCTGAACCTGCAATATGCAAGCGTCACGGCGCCGATCAGCGGCCGTATCGGCCGCGCCTTGATTACCGAAGGTGCGCTGGTCAGCGCCAACGGCACGGAAAATCTCGCAACGATCCAGCAGCTCGATCCGGTCTATGCCGACTTCACGCAGCCGGCGACCGATCTGATCCGCTTGCGCAAGGCCCTGCAGGACGGGCAGCTGATAACCGACAAGAATGAAGCAGCGGTACAACTGATCCTCGATGACGGTACGCCTTATGACCAGAAGGGCAAGCTGCTCTTCTCGGAAGCCGCCGTCGACGAGACGACCGGTCAGGTGACACTGCGCGGCGAGTTCCCCAATCCTGATGGTGATCTGCTACCGGGCATGTATGTGCGCGTGCAGATCCAGCAAGGTGTCGAAAAGAACGCGATCGCCATCCCGCAGCAGGCCGTCCAGCGCAGCAATAGCGGCCAGTCGCAGGTCTATGTGGTCAATGCCGAGAACAAAGTGGAATTCCGCAACATCATGCTCGGTCGCACCGTCGGCAATCGCTGGATGGTGACGGACGGCCTGAAAGCCGGCGAAAAGGTGATCGTCGAGGGTTTCCAGAAGATCGGCCCCGGAGCGCAGGTGATTCCTGCCGAATGGGATCCGAATGGCAAACCTGCCAGCGAGGCGGGAGCGGCGCAGTCCGCGAAAGCGGAAGCCGGCAAGGCTGGTACCGCTGCCGCCGCACCGGCCGAGGGCGAAAAGCCCGCGGTCGAGCAGAAGTGAGGACTGCACGATGCCAAGTTTCTTCATAGACCGGCCGATTTTCGCCTGGGTGGTCGCGATCTTCATCATGGTGGCGGGCGCCATCGCCATCCCGCAGCTTCCCATTTCGCAATATCCGGATGTGGCCCCGCCGCAGATCTCGATCACCGCCTCATATCCCGGTGCATCGTCGCAGGACACATATCAGAGCGTCACGCGCCTCATCGAAGACGAGTTGAATGGCGTCGATGACCTTCTCTATTTCGAATCCACGTCAAGCGCTCAAGGATCGAGCGAAATCAATGTCACGTTCGAGCCGGGCACCGATCCGGCGCAGGCGGCGGTCGATGTGCAGAACCGCGTCCGCCGCGTCGAAGCGCGGCTGCCCGATAGCGTCAAGCAGCAGGGCGTGCAGGTCGATGAAGCCGGTTCCGGCTTCCTCCTGATCATCGCGCTGACCTCGACGGACGGATCGATGGACGCCATCGGTCTCGGCGACTACCTGAACCGCAACGTGCTGAGCGAAGTCCAGCGCGTTCCCGGCGTCGGCCGTGCGCAACTGTTTGCCACCCAGCGCTCGATGCGCGTCTGGCTCGATCCGGACAAGATGCTGGGCCTCAACCTGACGGCAGAGGATGTGACCTCGGCGATCGGCGCGCAGAACGCCCAGGTCGCGGCCGGCTCGATTGGTGCACAGCCGAACCCGATCACCCAGCAGATCGCAGCCCCCGTGATCATCAAGGGCCAGTTGTCGTCGCCGGAAGAATTCGGCGCCGTCGTGCTGCGCGCCAATCCGGATGGATCGGCCGTGCGCCTGCGCGACGTGGCGCGGGTCGAGGTGGGCGGCGAAAGCTACTCCTTCACCACCCGTCTCAACGGTAAACCTTCGGCCGCCATCGGCGTGCAGCTTTCCCCGACTGGCAACGCCATGGAAACGTCTGCGGCAATCCAGGCGCGCATGGACGAGCTTTCCGCCTATTTCCCGAACGGGCTCGAATATTCGATACCCTATGACACCTCGCCCTTCGTCAAGGTCTCGATCGAGAAGGTTCTGCACACGCTGCTCGAAGCGGTCGGCCTCGTGTTCCTGGTGATGTTCCTGTTCCTGCAGAACATCCGCTATACGATCATTCCGACGATCGTCGTTCCGGTGGCTCTGCTCGGCACCTGTGCCGTGATGTATTTCATGGGCTTCTCCATCAACGTCCTGACCATGTTCGGCATGGTGCTGGCGATCGGCATTCTCGTCGACGACGCGATCATCGTCGTTGAAAATGTCGAGCGCATCATGTCGGAAGAGGGGCTGACGCCGCGCGAAGCGACCCGCAAGGCGATGAAGCAGATCACCGGCGCCGTCATCGGCATCACGCTGGTGCTCGCTTCGGTCTTCATTCCGATGGCCTTTTTCCCGGGCGCCGTCGGCGTCATTTATCGCCAGTTCTCGCTGACGATGGTGGTGTCGATCCTGTTCTCGGCGCTGCTTGCTCTGTCGCTGACGCCGGCACTCTGCGCCAGTTTCCTGAAGCAGGTGCCGAAGGGTCACCACCATGCGAAGACTGGCTTCTTTGGCTGGTTCAACCGCCTGTTCGATCGCACTTCGCGTCGCTACAGCGGTTCCGTGTCGTGGCTGATCCGCCGTTCAGGTCGCTTCATGATCATCTATCTGGCCGTGCTGGCCGGTCTCGGCTATCTGTTCATCAAGCTGCCGTCCTCCTTCCTGCCGGATGAGGATCAGGGCTATGTCATCGTCATGATGCAGCTTCCTTCCGAAGCGACGGGACACCGCACCGATGAGGTGATCCAGCAGACCGAGGGCATCTTCAGCAAGGAACAGGGTGTCGACCGTATCGTTGCGATCAACGGCTTCTCCTTCTTCGGCGCCGGCCAGAATGCGGCACTCGCCTTCGTGACGCTCAAGGACTGGGCGGAGCGCGGGCCGGAAAATGCGGCGCAGGCGATTGCCGGCCGTGCCAGCATGGCGATGAGCCAGATCAAGGATGCGATCAGCTTCGCGTTGTCGCCGCCACCGATCCAGGGGCTCGGCACGACGGGTGGCTTCTCCTTCCGCCTGCAGGATCGTGGTGGTCTCGGCGAGGCAGCACTTGCACAGGCGCGAGACCAACTGCTCGGCCTTGCCGCCCAGAGCAAGATCGTTGCCGGCGTCCGCTTCGAAGGTATGCCCGACGCGGCCCAGGCAAATGTGGTCATCGACCGCGAGAAGGCAAATACGTTTGGCGTGACCTTCGCGGATATCAATACGACGATCTCGACCAACCTCGGCTCGACCTATGTCAACGACTTCCCGAATGCCGGCCGCATGCAGCGCGTTACGGTGCAGGCGGACGAAAACAAGCGCATGCAGACGGCTGACCTCCTCAATCTCAACGTTCGCAACTCGAGCGGTGGCATGGTGCCGATCTCCTCCTTCGCAACCGTCGAATGGGTGAAGGCACCGACGCAGACGGTGGGCTACAACGGCTATCCGTCGGTGCGGATCAGCGGCGATACCCAGCCGGGCTATTCGTCAGGCGAGGCAATCGCCGAGATGCAGAACCTCGTCAAGCAGCTGCCGGCCGGCTTCGGTTATGAATGGACCGGTCAGTCGCTGCAGGAAATCCAGTCGGGTACCCAGGCGCCGATCCTGATCGCATTGTCCTGCCTTCTGGTGTTCCTGTGCCTCGCAGCGCTCTACGAAAGCTGGTCTATCCCGGTCTCGGTGATCATGGTGGTACCGCTCGGCGTTATCGGCGCGGTCCTAGCCGTCACGCTGCGCGACATGCCGAACGACGTCTACTTCAAGGTCGGCCTGATCGCGATCATCGGTCTTTCGGCCAAGAACGCGATCCTGATTATCGAGTTCGCCAAGGAGCAGATGCAAGTGGGCAAGTCTCTGCTGGAGGCGACGATCGAGGCATCGCATCTACGCTTCCGGCCGATCCTGATGACGTCGCTTGCCTTCACGCTCGGCGTTCTGCCGCTGGCGATCGCCACGGGGGCAAGCTCGGGCAGCCAGCGCGCCATCGGTACTGGCGTGATGGGCGGCATGATTTCGGCAACGGTTCTCGCCATCTTCTTCGTGCCGATCTTCTTCGTCTTCGTGATGAATATCTTCGGGCGGGTGAAGGCAAGGAAGGTCGAGCAGGCACCGGAAACAGTAGCAACACCAGGCGAATGAGAAGGAGGCCCGCCCGTCGCGGGCCTTTTTTGAAAGGGCAGATATGCGGAGAACCAAGGCCGAGGCGGAAGAAACGCGCAGCAACATCCTCAGTGCGGCGGAGCGGCTTTTCTATGAAAAGGGGGTCTCCAACGCGACGCTCGAGGATGTTGCCAAGGCGGCCGGCGTTACGCGCGGTGCCATCTACTGGCATTTTTCCAACAAGACCGATCTGTTTCTGGCGCTCTACAATTCCGTGCAAATGCCGCAGGAGGACATGCTCGCCCGCGAGATCGAAGAGCCCGGATCCGATGTGCTCGGCAATATCGAGAAATTGACAGTCGACTGGTTGGACGAACTGGCAAGCGACGAGCATCGGCAGCGCATCTTCACCATCCTCCTGCGCTGCGACTACAGCGAGGATCTCATGCCTGTGCTGGAGCGTCAGCAGGAGGTCGATGACAGGCACGCCGCCTTGCTCGAGAACGCCTTCGCCAAGGCAAGCAGCGAGGGCTATCTAGATGCAAATTGGACGCCACGATCGGCGACCAAGGCACTGTGGTGGATGATGGGCGGGCTTTGCAGCGAATGGCTACTCTTCGGCCGCCGCTTTGATCTGGCGGCCGAAGGCAAGGACGGGTTGAAGCGGTTGTTCGCCGGCTTCAGGCCGGTAACCATCGACATGGTTGGTTCGGCTGAAGTCCATTCGATGACCTGAAGCACATCGGGTCAAAACCGAGTCAAGCGGTGCCCTTCAGGTTGTGATTTAATGTATGTCGTTGTCCCAAAACGCTGCAGACCTTGGGCGACATGCGTTAGCGGAACACCACGGTCTTGTGGCCGTTGAGCATGACGCGGTCTTCCAGATGCAGCTTGACGGCACGCGCCAGCACCCGGCTCTCGATGTCGCGGCCCGCGGCAACGAAATCGTCGGCGCTCATGGCGTGCGTCACACGCTCGGTTTCCTGCTCGATGATCGGACCTTCATCGAGATCCGGCGTGACGTAATGGGCGGTCGCGCCGATCAGCTTGACCCCGCGTTCATATGCCTGATGGTAAGGCTTGGCGCCCTTGAAGCTTGGCAGGAACGAGTGGTGGATGTTAATCGCCTTGCCATAGAGCCGTTTCGAAAGGTTGTCGGAAAAGACCTGCATGTAGCGGGCGAGGATCGCGAGGTCAGCGCCGGTCTCCTGGACGAGTTGCAGTAGCTTCTCTTCCTTTTCCGCCTTGTTTTCCCTGTTCACCGGCCAGCAGTAGAATGGAATTCCCTCCAGTTCCGCCGTGCGCTGGCTGTCACTGTGGTTGGAAACGATCGCGACCACCTCGGCGTTCAGCCAACCGACGCGGATCTGGTAGATCAGGTGCAGCAGCGCATGGTCGAATTTCGAGACGAGGATGAGGACGCGCGGCTTGTGGCCGCCATCGGTGATGCTCACCTTCATGCCGAAGCGGTCGATGGGCGCCTTCAAGGCCCGCTCCAGATCGTCCCGCAAGACGCCGACCGGCACCTGGAAGGCAATCCGCATGAAGAAGCGGTTCGTCTGCCTGTCCCAGAACTGGTTGCTCTCGGCGATATTGGCGCCGGCCGCCGAAAGCTCCGTCGTCACGGCGGCGACGATGCCGGGTTTGTCGTCACAGGACAGAATGAGAATGAAAGTCTGAAACGCCATGCTTTCCTCCAAATCGACGTGGGCCGGAGGGATAAAAAGTTAGTTCCGCCCCGGAGGTACACGCCGGTATCGCCGGACAGCCACGGCGGCAACCGTTTCGCGGTGCTTGCAGTTCAGTTTCTATCATCCTGAGGGGTGAGCGGGTTGATGGCGGATATGATGGGCAAAAATGCAATAATCGCAGCGAAAGAACTGTCAGACCATGACAGGATTCTCGCGTGCCCACCGGCGGGGCGCGATCTGGTCAAGGCAGGCGTCGAGCGTGAAGGCGGTTGGACCGCGGCGCGCTCGCGACTATTCGCTCAGTGGGCCTCATCCCAGTTATGCGCGGCGCGGGCATCGACCTTCAGCGGCACTTTCATGTCGAGCGCCGGCATGGCCGCGTTCTCCATTACCGAGACGATCAGCGGGATCGAGCGCTCGACGTCTGCATCCTCGACCTCGAAGACCAGTTCGTCATGCACTTGGAGAAGCATGCGCACCCGTTGCGAAAGCCCGGCCTTTGTCAGCGCCGGCTCCATCTTGATCATTGCCCGGCGAATGATGTCGGCGGCCGAGCCCTGGATCGGCGCGTTGATCGCCGCGCGCTCGTTGAAGGCGCGGTGCGAGGGATTGGAGGAACGGATATCCGGATAATGCGCCCGGCGGCCGAAGATGGTTTCGACATAGCCGTTTTCGCGAGCGAAGGCCTTGGTGCTCTCCATGTAGTCGCGGATGCCGGGGAAGCGTTCGAAATATTTCTTGATGTAATCGCCGGCTTCCGAGCGCTCGATCGACAGCTGGTTGGCAAGGCCGAAGGCCGAGATCCCGTAGATGATGCCGAAGTTGATCGCCTTCGCACGGCGGCGGATTTCACTCGGCATGCCCTCGACCGGCACGCCGAACATTTCCGACGCCGTCATCGCGTGAATGTCGATGCCGTCGGAGAAGGCCTGCTTCAGCTGCGGAATTTCCGCGACATGGGCAAGCACGCGCAACTCGATCTGGCTGTAGTCGGCCGAAACCAGCTTATGCCCGGGCGTTGAGATGAAGGCGGTTCGGATCTTGCGGCCTTCCGCGGTGCGCACCGGAATGTTCTGCAGGTTGGGATCGGACGAGGAGAGCCGGCCTGTGGTCGTCGCTGCCAGCGCGTAGGATGTATGCACGCGCTTCGTCGCCGGATGCACGAAGCCCGGAAGAGCGTCGGTATAGGTGGATTTGAGCTTGGTCAACTGCCGCCAGTCGACGATCTTGCGCGGTAACTCGTGCCCCTCGGCGGCCAGGTCTTCCAGCACCGAGGCCGACGTCGACCATTGGCCGGTCTTGGTCTTCGCCCCGCCGGGCAGCCCGAGGCGCCCGAACAGGATATCGCCGAGCTGTTTCGGCGAGCCGATGTTGAAGCTCTCGCCGACAATGGCGTAGATTTCGTGTTCGAGGCCCGCCGCGCCTTGCGCCAGTTCGCCGGAAAGGCGCGACAGAATCTGCCGGTCGATGGTAATGCCGCGCTCTTCCATTTGCGCCAAAACCGGTATCAGCGGCCGCTCCAGTCGCTCATAGACGGTGTTGAGGTTTTTCGAAGCAAGGCGCGGCTTCAGCACCTGCCACAGCCTGAGCGTCACATCGGCGTCTTCTGCGGCATAGGCCGTTGCCTTATCGATATCGACGTAGTCGAAACCAAGCGCGGCCTTGCCGCTGCCAGCGACGTCCTTGTATGGGATTGGCTGGTGGTTGAGCCATTTTTCCGACAGCGAATCCATCCCGTGGGCACCGGCGCCGGCATCGACCACATAGGACATCAGCATTGTATCATCGAAGCTGGCAATGGTGATGCCATGACGGCGCGCCACGAGGTAGGCGTATTTGAGGTTCTGCGCCACCTTCAGGACCGATGGATCCTCCAGCAGGTCCTTCAGGCGTTCGAGGGCAACCGCGGCCGGGACCTGATCCGGCGCAAGCTTCAGGCCGTCGCTGAAAAGATCGTTGCCGCCCGTCTTGTGAAGAATCGGCACATAGGCAGCGCGAATGTTGGTGCCGGTCGGATTCCTGCTGTTGTCGGCGATCGCCAGCGAAAAGCCGACAAGCTCTGCCTGCATGGCGTCAAGCGAGGTCGTCTGGGTGTCGAAGGCAACGATGCCGGTCTCGCGCGCCATGGCAATCCAGGAATCGAGTGTCGCGATGTCGCGGATCGTCACATAGGCGCTGCGGTCGATTTTTGCGGCGGCGAATGCTTGCGCGCGCAACTGAGCAAGGTTTTGCGGTGTCGCGGCCGGAAGCTCCACTGCCTTGACGGCAGCAAAGGTGGTGGCCGCTTGGGCAGCGCTGCCGAGTGCCGGCGATGTTGCCGAGGACAGCTCGGACGGCGGCGGTGGAGGCGAAAGTTCGCCCTTGTCGAGATCGGGTCCATGGGCTGCCGCACCCCATTCGACCGGCACGGTTGCGGCTTCCACCGCATCCGCATCGGTTTCGGTCGCGGCCGCGACGCGACGGGTCAGCGAGGTGAATTCCATCGTCTTGAGGAAGGCAATGAGCTTTGGCCCGTCCTGCGTATGAAGTTCAAAGTCCTCGAGCGGAACGTCAATCGGTGTGTCGGTTTTCAGCATGACAAGCTGGCGCGACAGCCGGGCAAGCTCGGCATTGGCAAGGATGTTCTCGCGGCGTTTCTGCTGCTTGATCTCGCCGGCACGGGCAAGCAATGTTTCGAGATCGCCGAACTCTTCCAGAAGCTGCGCCGCTGTTTTCGGGCCGATGCCGGGGATGCCGGGCACGTTGTCGGTCGAATCGCCGGTCATCGCCTGTAGGTCGATCATCTTTTCCGGCGGTACGCCCCACTTCTCCATCACTTCCGGTATCGAGATCTGCTTGTCCTTCATGCTGTCGTACATCGACACATTGGCCGTGACGAGCTGCATCAGGTCCTTGTCTGACGAGACGATCGTCACGTCCGCGCCCGCAGCCTCGGCCATCCGCGCATAGGTGGCGATCAGGTCGTCGGCTTCAAAGCCTTCCTTCTCGATGCAGGGCAGGTTGAAAGCGCGCGTCGCATGGCGGATCAGCCCGAATTGCGGGATCAGGTCTTCCGGCGGTACGGTGCGGTTTGCCTTGTACTGATCGTAGAGTTCGTTGCGGAAGGTTTTCGAGGAATAGTCGAAGATGACAGCGAAATGGGTCGGCGTCACCCCGACGGAGGTATCGCGTGCATCGGTCAGGAGCTTCCACAGCATGTTGCAGAAACCGGAGACGGCATTGACCGGCAGGCCATCCGATTTGCGGTTGAGTGACGGGATGGCGTGGAACGCCCGGAAAATGAATCCGGAGCCGTCGACGAGGAAGAGATGATCACCTTTTTTCATGGCGACAGGGATAGCGTGGGCTGCGATGGGCGTCCATATTTCATTCCGAAGCGCGGAAATTTTTATCTGGGAACAGAAACTGAGGGCCCTCACGGCAACGTTACCAATTTGTAATGCTGTTCGGCACATCAAGTCCTTGAAAAGCCACATTTGACGCCACAAATCTAACGAACGGCACCTGAACACGCCGTCGTCTGGCAAGAGGCCTGTCCCCCGCCGAAGCTAGATGTTAGGACAAAGGCCTATCCCCCCTCTCCGGGCCTTTGTCCGAATTATGAAAAGACCGCCGTGGCCCCGCCTCCGCCATGGCGGTTTTTGTTTGTGTAGGGGAAGCCATCACATCAATGAAAAAAGACGGCTCGCCCAGGTGCATCGCCTGCAATGCATCTTGTGTTCCAGTCTGGTGAAAGGTACCCATATTCATGGCCTTCGACCGCATGGATTCTGCGACATATCTGGCTAGCCTAATGGCAAAAAGCTTTTCCCGCGCCTTGCAGGAGAGAGGCCAGAAACTCGGCTTTGCGCCCGGCCAGTTTCCCGTACTTCTGGAGCTTTGGCGCGACGAGGGGCTCACCCAGAAGCAGCTTCTCGATCGCCTCGACATAGAGCAGGCGACGATGGCCAATACCTTGGCCCGAATGGTGCGCGACGGCCTGGTCGTTCGGAAGAAACATCCGACCGACAAGCGCGCCCAGAAGATTTTCCTTACGGACGAGGCGCGGGCGATGGAAGCGGAAGCGAAGCAGGCCGCGATTGCTGCGGACGAATCGCTTTTTTCCGGCTTTCGGCACTTCGAGCGGGAACTGATGCTGGAATACATGCGTATGGCGATCGCCAACGGCGCGCGTAGTTAAAAAAATCACCCCTCCGGGGACATGATCGAACGATCAAAATATTTTGTTTAAAGCTGCTGCGATCTTTGGCTAGGTTCCGCCGCACAACAAGGATTCGGACATGACAGTCACAGCCAGCATTCTCACCCGCGCGGACGAAAACCTCCCCAAGAGCCTCGACAGGCTTTTCGACCTGGTGCGAATCCAGTCGATCTCCACCGATCCGGCCTACAAGGCGGAATGCCGCAAGGCCGCGGAATGGCTGGTCAGTGAATTGAACGGCATCGGTTTCGAAGCCTCGGTGCGCGATACACCCGGACATCCGATGGTGGTCGCCCACCACGCGGCCGGCAAGGAGGCCGCGCCGCATGTGCTGTTCTACGGCCACTACGACGTCCAGCCGGTCGATCCACTCAACCTCTGGGACACGGCACCGTTCGAGCCGGCGATCAAGGAACTGGACGGTGGTCGAAAGGTCATCACCGGTCGTGGGACTGCCGACGACAAGGGCCAGTTGATGACCTTCGTCGAAGCCTGCCGCGCCTATAAGGAAATTAACGGCGTGCTGCCCTGCGCGGTCACGATCCTGTTCGAAGGCGAGGAAGAATCCGGCTCACCTTCGCTGAAACCCTTCCTCGAAGCCAATGCCGCCGAGCTGAAGGCCGACTATGCGCTGGTCTGCGATACCACTATGTGGGATCGCGACACGCCAGCGATTTCCGCCGGCCTGCGCGGCCTGGTCGGCGAGGAGATCGTCATCACCGCTGCCGACCGTGACCTGCATTCCGGTTATTTCGGCGGCGCTGCGGCCAATCCGATCCATATCCTGACCGATATTCTCGCCGGCCTTCACGACGAGACCGGCCGCGTCACGCTCGATGGCTTCTACGAGGGCGTCGAGGAAGCGCCTTCGCAGATCAAGGCATCCTGGGAAACGCTCGGCATGACGACGGAAAAGTTCCTCGGCGAGATCGGCCTTGCCATTCCCTCGGGCGAAAAGGGCCGCTCGGTCATGGAACTGACCTGGGCTCGTCCGACGGCGGAAGTTAACGGCATCTGGGGCGGCTACACCGGGGAGGGCTTCAAGACCGTGATCGCCGCCCAGGCGTCCGCCAAGGTTTCGTTCCGGCTCGTCGGTGCGCAGAATCCCGACAAGGTCCGGACGGCCTTTCGCGCCTATGTCGCTTCGAAAATCCCGGCGGATTGCTCGGTCGAATTCCACAAGCATGGCGGCTCGCCGGCAATCCAGCTTCCTTATGATTCGCCGCTGCTGAATACCGCGAAAGCGGCTCTGTCCGAAGAATGGCCGAAGCCCGCCGTGCTGATCGGTATGGGTGGATCGATTCCGATCGTTGGCGATTTCCAGAAGATGCTCGGGATGGAATCGCTGCTCGTCGGCTTCGGCCTCTCGGACGACCGCATCCACTCGCCAAACGAGAAATACGAGCTCCAGTCCTTCCACAAAGGCATCCGCTCGTGGATCCGGATTCTCGCCGCGCTCGCCGGCTGATCTCTGTCGCCGGCGCGCCGTGAGGATGCGGAGCCTCGGACGGCGATTGTTAACGGTTAGCACACTTGACCCGATTGGCTGGCGGTGTACTCATCGTCAGAATGATGTTTTGCCTGCAGCCTCCAAGAATTCCGGCGTCATGAAACTGGTGCGTAAATTCGCGTGGCCGGTCATAGGGCTGGCCGCGATCCTATTTTCTCTCTACGGCCTCTATCACGAGCTGCATGGCCTTTCGGCCAATGATTTTATCGCAAGCCTGAAAGCCGTGCCCGTCAAGGGTTGGATATTGGCTGGTTGCGCGACACTCGCAGCCTATGCCGCTCTGGCCGCCTATGATCATCTGGCGCTGGAACATCTCGGCCACAGGATTTCACTCTGGTTCATCACCATCTGTTCCTTCACCGCCTATGCGTTGTCGCACACGGTGGGTGCATCGGTGTTTTCCGGCGCGGTAGTGCGCTTTCGCGCCTATGGATCGAAGGGTCTTTCAGCTGCGGAGACCGGTATTCTCGTCGCCTTCTGTTCCGTCACCTTCCTGATAGGAACGCTGATGCTGTCGGCCATCGTGCTTTTGATCGAGCCGGAGATCACCGCCCGTTTCGCCCCATTCCTGCCGATCGGTGCGTCGATCTCCACCGGATTGATCATTCTCGCGCTGATCACGCTTTACGTTGTCGGCAGCCTTGTCGGCTTCCGGCCCTTGAAAACCCGCTGGTTTTGGCTGGAATATCCCAAACCCTCGCTGGCGCTCAGGCAACTGCTGATCGCCCCGGTCGAATTGATCGCGGCAGCGGCGATCATCTACTTCGCTCTGCCAGAGGCCGGAAATCCCGGCTACATTGTAGTCCTCGGCGTTTTTCTCGCCTCCTTCTCGGCCGCACTTTTGTCGCATGCCCCAGGTGGGCTCGGCGTGCTGGAACTGGTTTTCATCGCCGGCCTGCCGGAAATGGACCCCGCGGGCGTTCTGGCGGCACTTGCCATCTTCCGCCTGTTCTATCTGATCGTGCCGTTTCTGATCGCGCTTCTCGTCGTGATCGTTTTCGAGCATTCGCAGTTCCTCGCCGGCAGGCAGGCGGACAGCGGGCGAAAGCATGACGAATAGAGTGTCATCTCATGAAGGTGGATAACAAACCTTCGGAAGGGCCTTTTGCAGCGTGCCACCAACTTCTTCGAGCTCGGCGCTCTCGATATGCAGCGGCGCAAACGGCGGCTCTTGGTTCGCGGCATTGACGATGCGAGTGATATAGCAGCCGGCAAAAATACGTTCCTTGCCGCCCTTCTCCGTCGATTTGATCGCCACCGGCACGGGCGTGTAGATGCTTCCTGCAGCGCCTTCGGGCGTTACTGCACCCGTGATCACCTGAACATCCACCGTCTTTGCATAGCCTAGAACAAAGGATTGATAGTCGCCGAAGGGTTTCCGATCCGCGAAATAGCTGTAGGCGCGGGCATATTCCTTTCGACTGATCGCATTGTAGAGCGAGCGGATCAGCGCCGGCCCATCGGAGCGGTCGTCGAGATAAGCCTCCCTGTTCTGCGCCGTTGCACTGAGGCAGGACGCGGTCAGGGCGGTCGCGGTCATCAGGAAGGTAAGGATTTTCATCGCATTGCTCCTGTTGTTCAGGGACGTTTCAATGCGGATAAGGCGATTTGAAGGTCGCCGCCCTTTTTGTGAAGGACCGATGCGCAGCCAAGTCCAGAAAAACAAAAAGGCCGGGAAAACCCGACCTTTCACAACGCGCTTCGACACACCTGCCAGTACATCCGTGGTCAACCGCGGAAACGCATCTCTCCGGCGCGGATAATCGCGCCAGATTGGTATTAGGCAGCCTGGAGGCTGTCTGCCGACATCTTGCCGGACTTGCGGTCACGAACCAGCTCGAAGCTGATCTTCTGACCGTCGTTGAGGCCGCGCATGCCAGCGCGTTCAACAGCAGAAATGTGGACGAAAACGTCCTGGCTGCCGTCGTCCGGCTGAATGAAGCCGAAGCCCTTGGTGGAATTAAACCATTTTACTGTGCCAGTGGCCATAACGATCCCTTTCTCTAGCAAATTATAGTGAACCAAGCCGTGATATTACAGCGAGGCTTGATGTTCGAATCTGAAGGAAAGTTCGTCCGATTGCGCTCAATGTCGCAAAAACCAAAGTCATCTAACAAATTTCGACCAAAGCTCAGATAGGTTACCGGGGCGGTGCAGTCAAGTTTTATTATTTTTATTTTGCGATGATCGTTGTTTTCATTGAGGTTAATAACGCCCTGACTGAAGATCTGCAGAATTTATTTTCGCTTCGCTGCGGCTGTTAGGGCGCCCGCTGTTCTGAAAACGCCGGGGAAGACTGCCAGTTTTTTGTTCCCGCCGAATTGATTTCCCCGTGCCGCGCATCATCTTACTTCTATTGCCGAATTCAAGGGAGGAATCCATGTCGAAAGTCGTGATTGCCGTTACCTGCCTGTCCTTGTTGACGCTCGCCGCATGCGGCAACACGGCGCGCGGTTTAAAGCAGGACGGCGTGCAGACCAGCAATGCCCTGGATGACGCAACGCACCGTATTGCGAAGGCGGACGCGAACTGAAGAAATCCACGAGAATCTGCGGTGCACTGCGAACGCACCGGCGCCTTGATGATACGCGCTGTCGAACGCGGCGCCATATCTGCAATTAATGCCTGGAGCGGATCGGAAATGAGGACCGCGCAACGAATTGAAAGCGCACGATTTTATTCAAATCGGAATTTAACTCCCCCTTAAATCGCCGCATTTACACTTCATCGCACTGTGTAAAATCGGCGTGGCGGCGGACTGGCCGGCTTGGCTATCCCGAAACGCTCGTCTGGAGCACCCCACCGCGGCATGGCAGGAAATCGCAAATCACCGCAGAGAATAGAACCTTCGTTCGAGGGAGGGCGGAGCCGTGATGATGGCGAACTGCGGGTCGATGCCGGAGATCGCGTCACTGGTGGGGGCCGCAAGTCCGGGAGCTCGAAATCGGCAGCGAAAAAGAACAGATCGAAGAGAGGCTCCGGCCGCGGCGCTTCGCCCGGTGGCGGCGGTCTTGCCGGTCTCATCCGCTCGATGGTCTATTGGTGCCTCGTCCTGGGCATCTGGGGCGCCATCGGCGTCGGCGGGTTGGTGCTCTATTACGGCTCGCGCATGCCGAGCGCGACGAGCTGGGCCATTCCCGACCGCCCGCCAAACGTAAAGATCCTGGCCGTCAGCGGCGACATCATCGCCAATCGCGGCGCCACCGGCGGCGAAGCGCTGTCGCTCGAAAACATGTCGCCCTATATTCCCCAGGCGGTCATCGCCATCGAAGACCGGCGTTTCTATTCGCATTTCGGCGTCGATCCGCTCGGCCTGGCGCGCGCGATGCTGGCCAACATTACCACAGGGCGCATGGTGCAGGGCGGCTCGACGCTCACCCAGCAGCTTGCCAAGAATATGTTCCTCTCGCCGGAGCGCACGCTTGAGCGCAAGGTGCAGGAGGTGCTCCTGGCCGCCTGGCTGGAGCAGAAATATACCAAGGACCAGATCCTTGCGATGTACCTGAACAGGGTGTTCTTCGGTTCGAACGCCTATGGAGTCGAGGCGGCGTCGCGGCGCTATTTCAACAAGTCGGCACGGGACGTAAACCTTGGCGAGGCGGCTCTTCTTGCGGGACTGCTCAAGGCGCCGTCGCGGCTGTCGCCAGCGCGCGATCCGAAGGCTGCGGAAGAGCGCGCGCAGCTGGTGCTTGGCGCCATGCGCGAGGAAGGCTTCATCACCGAAGCCGAGATCAAGACGGCGATGTCACAGGCGCCGACCAAGGCTAAGAGCTTCTGGTCCGGGGCGCAATATTATGTTGCGGACATGGTCATGGACCAGTTGCCCGGCATGGTCGGCGAGATCAGCCAGGACCTCGTCGTCGACACCACGCTCGATCTTGACCTCGAGAAAAAGGCAGAAGAAACGCTCGCCGCCAGCCTCGATGAATCCGGCCAGAAGCTCAATGTCAGCCAGGCCGCCCTGGTGTCGATCGATGGCACCGGCGCGATACGCGCCCTGGTCGGCGGGCGCGATTATGCCGACAGCCAATTCGATCGCGCGGTCAAGGCCAAGCGCCAGCCCGGGTCCGCCTTCAAGCCCTTCGTCTATGCCGCTGCCATGGAGATCGGTCGCAGGCCGATGTCGATCCGCAACGACGCGCCTGTCCGGATCGGTAACTGGACGCCGGAGAATTACGACGAGAAATATCGCGGCGAGGTCTCCCTTTCGACGGCGCTTGCCAATTCGCTGAACACGATCGCCGCTCAGCTCGTCATGGAAGTCGGACCGCAAAACGTCATCAAGCTCGCCCACAGGCTCGGCATCGAATCGGAGATGCAGGCCAATGCCTCGATCGCGCTCGGCACCTCAGAGGTCAGTCTGGTCGAACTGACATCTGCCTACGCTCCCTTCATGAATGGCGGGTTCAAGGCGACACCGCATGTCATCAAGCGCATCTCGACGGCTGATGGCACGGTTCTCTACGAAAACACTTATGACAATCCACCCCGAGTGCTTGATCCGGCTGTCGTCAGCGAGATGAACCAGATGATGGTGGGCGTGATCGAGCATGGCACGGGCAAGAGCGCCAAACTCAAAGGCTGGCAGGCAGCCGGCAAGTCCGGCACCACGCAGTCCTTCCGCGATGCGCTGTTCGTCGGCTTCACAAGCAATCTGACGACCGGCATCTGGTTCGGCAATGATGACGGCAAGTCGATGAAGAAGGTGACCGGCGGCGGCCTTCCGGCCAAGGCTTGGCACGATTACATGACGGCAGCGCACGAAGGCCTGTCCCCATCGCCCGTCTTCGGCACGACCGGCGTCCAGCCGACATTCGAGGACAATCAGGCCGCGCCCGAAACCATTGGCGACGTCATTTCCGGCACCTTTCGCAACGACGGCACGGACGAGTTTCCGCAGGCGCCTGTCGCCAACGGACAGGCCGCCGCCCAGCAGGGCGTGGCGCAGCCGGCGAATTCGGGGCTCGTGCCGCCGGCTGATGTCGGTGAAACGACCGGCGCGACACGGCGGACCACGCTGTTCGACATCCTCACCGGCGGTTGACCACCCGTCATTTCGTCCTTACGTATCGCCGCGCAGGAAGAGCGCACTGCGAGATAGAGCGCGTTGCCTTTTAAAAGCAGGCTGAGCGTGAAACGACGGCGTCCCGGCAGGCGGCTTTTTTCGGTCTGTTTGCCCTTTGCCGCTCGGTTTTTGCGTGTTTTCAGCCGCGCAGATGTCTTGCAGTCCGAAACGCTGCTCCTTATATACGCCCCATCGCCGCGGCTTCCACCGCGAATATTCCACTGACCATCCCGTTAGGGGCTGTCAAATGAATGCCTGACCGGGTTCTGACAGTCCGCTGCAAGGAGAGAACGACATGGCTAAAGTAATCGGTATTGACTTGGGAACGACCAACTCCTGCGTCGCCGTCATGGACGGCAAGGACGCGAAGGTCATTGAAAATGCGGAAGGTGCGCGTACGACCCCGTCGATCGTTGCTTTCAACGAAGACGGCGAGCGTCTGATCGGCCAGCCGGCCAAGCGTCAGGCCGTCACCAATCCGGAAAACACGTTGTTTGCGATCAAGCGCCTGATCGGCCGCACGTTCGCGGATCCGACCACGCAAAAAGACAAGGCCATGGTGCCGTACAAGATCATGAAGGCAGACAATGGCGACGCCTGGGTCGAAGCACACGGCGAGAAGTATTCCCCCTCGCAGATCTCCGCAATGATCCTTCAGAAGATGAAGGAAACCGCCGAATCCTATCTCGGCGAAAAGGTTACACAGGCCGTCATCACCGTTCCCGCCTACTTCAACGACGCGCAGCGCCAGGCAACCAAGGATGCCGGCAGGATCGCCGGTCTTGAAGTCCTGCGCATCATCAACGAACCGACGGCGGCAGCGCTCGCCTACGGCCTCGACAAGAAGGACGGCAAGACCATTGCCGTTTACGACTTGGGCGGCGGCACGTTCGATATCTCCGTTCTGGAAATCGGCGATGGTGTCTTCGAAGTGAAGTCGACCAATGGCGACACCTTCCTCGGTGGTGAAGACTTCGACATGCGTCTGGTCGAATACTTTGCAGCCGAGTTCAAGAAGGATCAAGGCATCGACCTGAAGAACGACAAGCTGGCTCTGCAGCGCCTGAAGGAAGCCGCCGAAAAGGCGAAGATCGAGCTGTCGTCCTCGCAGCAGACCGAAATCAACCTGCCGTTTATCACCGCGGACGCTTCCGGTCCGAAGCACCTGACGATGAAGCTGTCGCGCGCCAAGTTCGAAAGCCTGGTCGATGACCTCATTCAGCGTACGGTAGCTCCGTGCAAGGCTGCCCTCAAGGATGCCGGCGTCACCGCAGCCGAGATCGACGAGGTCGTTCTCGTCGGCGGCATGAGCCGCATGCCGAAGGTGCAGGAAACTGTCAAGCAGCTGTTCGGCAAGGAGCCGCATAAGGGCGTCAATCCGGATGAAGTCGTCGCACTCGGCGCCGCCATCCAGGCCGGCGTTCTGCAGGGCGACGTCAAGGACGTTCTGCTTCTCGACGTGACCCCTCTGTCGCTCGGCATCGAGACCCTCGGCGGCGTCTTCACCCGCCTGATCGAACGCAACACGACGATCCCGACGAAGAAGAGCCAAACCTTCTCGACGGCCGAGGACAGCCAGTCCGCTGTGACCATTCGCGTCAGCCAGGGCGAGCGCGAAATGGCGGCCGACAACAAGCTGCTCGGCCAGTTCGACCTGGTCGGCATTCCGCCGGCACCGCGCGGCGTACCGCAGATTGAAGTCACCTTCGATATCGACGCCAACGGCATCGTGCAGGTTTCGGCCAAGGACAAGGGCACCGGCAAGGAGCATCAGATCCGGATCCAGGCATCGGGCGGTCTGTCCGACGCGGATATCGAGAAGATGGTCAAGGATGCCGAGGCCAATGCCGAAACCGACAAGAAGCGCCGCGAAACCGTGGAAGCGAAGAACCAGGCCGAAAGCCTGATTCATTCCTCGGAAAAGTCGCTGAAGGAATATGGCGACAAGGTCACGGAAGCCGAGCGTACGGCGATCTCCGACGCGATCGCTGCGTTGAAGACCGCCGTCGAAGCCTCGGAGCCGGATGCCGAAGACATCAAGACCAAGACCCAGACGCTGCTTGAAGCTTCGATGAAGCTCGGCCAGGCGATGTACGAGTCCCAACAGACGGATGCGGCCAATGCCGATGCGGCCGCTGACGCTGCCCGCGATGGCGATATCGTCGATGCCGACTACGAAGAAGTCAACGACGAGGACGATCGCAAGAAGTCCGCATAAATCTTCTTCCACCTGGAAGTATCCGAGCCCGGGGCGATGTTCCGGGCTCTTTTGTTTGCTGCTACGCTATGAGATAGGCGCCGGCCGGCCTTTCGGCCGTGATCGGCGTTCCCCGGTGGGGAAGGGAAGGTGCCAGTGGCTGAATCTGTGCTTTTCCAACAAAAACCCGCCATGATAGTGTATTGCCTATGGTATCGCGCTTGAAGGTTCACTAAATCCTGTTGCAAGGAAATCAGGCGACCAACGGACAGCCTCTTTTAGCGTGCCTATTCAACAGGACAACCTGCAAGTATGAAACGAGATCTTTACGAAACGCTCGGCGTTGGGAAAACAGCGGACGAGAAAGAGCTCAAGGGCGCTTTCCGCAAACTGGCGATGAAGTATCACCCGGACAAAAATCCCGGCGACGCGGAAGCGGAAAAGACCTTCAAGGATATCAGCCACGCCTACGAAACCCTCAAGGACCCGCAGAAGCGGGCTGCTTATGATCGCTATGGCCACGCAGCTTTTGAAAATGGCGGCATGGGCGCCGGTGGCGCCGGCTTTGGCAGTGCTGGTGCCGGCGGGTTCTCGGACATCTTCGAGGACATCTTCGGCGAGATGATGGGCGGTGGCCGCCAGCGCCGGTCGTCGGGCGGTCGCGAACGCGGCGCCGATCTGCGTTACAACATGGAAATCTCGCTGGAGGAAGCCTATTCAGGCAAGACGGCGCAGATCCGGGTGCCGACATCGATCACCTGCGATGTGTGCACGGGCTCCGGCGCGAAGCCGGGTACAAAACCGCAGACCTGCGCCACCTGTCAGGGCTCTGGCCGCGTGCGTGCGGCGCAGGGCTTCTTTTCCATCGAGCGGACTTGCCCGACCTGCCACGGTCGCGGTCAAACCATCACCGATCCTTGCGCGAAGTGCCATGGTCAGGGCCGTGTGACCGAGGAGCGCTCGCTGTCGGTCAACATCCCCGCTGGCATCGAGGACGGAACGCGCATCCGTCTCTCGGGCGAAGGCGAGGCCGGTCTGCGCGGCGGCCCGGCGGGCGATCTCTATATTTTCCTGTCAGTCAAGCCGCATGAGTTCTACCAGCGCGATGGCGCGGATCTTTATTGCAGCGTGCCGATCTCGATGACGACGGCAGCTCTTGGCGGCAAGTTCGATGTGGCGACGCTCGACGGCACCAAGTCGCGGGTCTCGGTGCCGGAAGGCACGCAGGCCGGCAAGCAGTTTCGCCTGAAGGGCAAGGGCATGCCGGTGCTGCGTTCCAGCCAGGTCGGCGATCTCTATATTCAGATTCAGATTGAAACGCCGCAAAAGCTCACCAAGCGTCAGCGCGAATTGCTGCGCGAGTTCGAAGAACTGTCTTCCAAGGACAACAATCCGGAATCCGCCGGCTTTTTTTCCCGTATGAAGGATTTCTTCGACATCGAGTGACTGGCCAAGAAGACGATCAGCAATATATCCCGGGCCGGAGGCAGCAATGCCTCCGGTTTTTTTTGTTCGTGCGCCGGCTCGCTGCCGGCGCGACGTTCACGCACGAAAGGTTTTCTCATGGCCTACGAGCTCTTTTATTGGGATGGCATTCCAGGCCGCGGCGAGTTCGTTCGTCTCGCGCTGGAGCAGGCGGGTGCCGACTACATCGACGTCGCCCGCACGGACGGCGGCATGGGGCGGATGATGGCGATGATGAAAAACAAGACGGCGAGATTCGCGCCCTTCGCACCGCCCTTCCTGAAGGACGGCGATGTGGTCGTCTCCCATGTCGCCAATATCCTGCTCTATCTCGGCGGCAGGCTTGGGCTGGCGCCGAAGGACGAAGCCGGACGGTTCGAGGCAAACGGGCTGCAGCTGACCATCACCGATTTCGTCGGCGAAATTCACGACGTCCATCATCCGCTTGGCGTGTCGCTCTATTATCACGAGCAGAAGGACGAGGCGCTCCGGCGGGCCGAAAATTTTCGAGACGAACGCCTGCCGAAATACCTCGGTTACTTCGAAAAGCACCTCAGCAAGAACGGCGAAGGCCAGATCCAAGCCGTCGGCGACGCGCTGACCTATGTCGACCTGTCTTTGTTTCAGCTTCTGGAGGGGCTGCGTTATGCCTTCCCGAAGGTGATGCAGGCAACCGAACCGGACTATCCGCTGCTCGTCGCGCTCAACGCGCAGGTTCGCGAACTGCCTCGGATCAAGGCCTACCTTGCGTCCAAGCGCCGGCTTGCTTTCAACGAGGAAGGTATCTTCCGCCATTATCCGGAACTTGACCGATCCTCTGGCTGACCCGCTCCAATTGGACGTCCGCCACGGCGTTTCGGCTCACCGCCAGAGCATCCGTCGCTCCTGCCGCAAGCCGCGACGTCGGCCTCTCGCGCTGGTTGCCGCGCAGGCGAAACAAGCGCAAGATCCCTGGGTGAAAAAGGGAGGCTAGTCGATGACTGATCGAGGCACACTTGAAAGCACAATCGGCGAAATCTATCGGGCGCGCGATGCCGATGACATCGACGCCTTGATGAACTGGATCGATCCCGCCTGCAGTTTCCGCATCGTGGGGACCGGCCGCCTGGGACCAACGCAGAAGGTGGATGATTCTGCATCCGTGCGTGCAACCCTGATGGCGCTCATGGAGAACTGGGATCTTACCGGTGTCGGGAATACCGGCCTTTGCATTGAGGGCGACACGGTATTTGTCCATCGCGCCGGGACGGTTCGGTTCATCCCGACGGATACGCGTTTCGATACCGAGTTCGTGGATAAGTTCACGTTCAGGAACGGACGGGTCGTTGAACTCACCGAGTTCGTCGATACGCTGTCGGTGGCTGAAGCCGCCGGCCTCGTTGCGCCGGAATCGGCCCAGGGAGCGCAGGCGGTGGGCCTTGCGCCCGCTTCCGCGGAAGGTATTCACGCCTGAATCGTAGGCGCGCCGGACCGGCCGCTTTCATCAACCTCCCAGGATGGGCTTGGGAGGGGAGTATGATGGCGTCCTTGATTGCTGCTTGTATACGCGGCACTGTGTTCTGGCCCTGGCCGCGTTGCCCTTTCGTCTTGCCATCCCGCGCGGTTCGGCATAGCTCTCAACCGGATACGCAACCGGATTCCTCATGCCGCATAAGGTCTTTCTCAGCCGCCTGAAACTCAGCGATTTCCGCAACTATGCGGCCTTGTCGCTGGACCTCGACGCGCGCCATGTCGTGCTGACGGGCGACAATGGCGCGGGCAAGACCAACCTGATGGAAGCCGTTTCCCTCCTGTCTCCCGGGCGTGGCCTGCGCCGAGCCGCCTATGCCGATGTCGCCCGGGTCAGAGCCGACACGGGGTTCTCTGTCTTTGCGGAACTAGACGGCATGGATGGTCCCGTCGAGATCGGCACCGGCACGGCCGGAGCCGAGGAGGGACAGGCGCGGCGTCTGCGAATCAACGGCACAACGGCAAAGAGCGTCGACGAACTCCTCGATCATCTGCGTGTGCTCTGGCTGACGCCGGCCATGGACGGGCTTTTCACCGGCGGTTCCAGCGATCGCCGACGCTTCCTCGACCGACTGGTCCTGTCGCTCGATCCGGAGCACGGCCGCCGCGCGACAGATTACGAGCGCGCCATGCGCAGCCGCAACAAGCTCCTGTCCGAGGGGCGGGCGGATCCGGTCTGGCTGACGGGCCTTGAGCGCCAGATGGCCGAGCTTGGCATCTCGATGGCGCTGGCCCGCCAGGAGATGCTGGGCCTTCTTGCGGCATTGGTGGACAAGAACCATGAAGGGGGCGTCTTCCCCGTCGCTGATTTGGCGCTTTCCGGTTTTCTCGACGGCGAATGGCACCGTCCTGCCTTCGATCTGGAGGAGCAGTATCTGGAGATGATGAAGAACGGCCGCTACCGCGATGCAAGCGCCGGCCGCACGCTTGACGGGCCGCATCGCAGCGATCTTCTGATCCGCCACCGGACCAAGAACATGGAGGCGGAGCGCTGCTCGACCGGCGAGCAGAAGGCGCTTCTCGTCGGCCTGGTGCTCGCCCATGCCCGCCTTGTCGCCAATATGACCGGCCACGCGCCCGTGCTGCTGCTCGACGAAATAGCCGCGCATCTCGACGAGGGGCGGCGGTCAGACCTGTTCGATCTGGTCGACGATCTCGGTGGTCAGGCCTTCATGACGGGCACGGACCAGTCGATGTTTTCGGCGCTTGGCGCGCGCGCGCGTTATCTTACGGTTGCCAATGGCACCGTTTCCGGGTGACATTCGGCCATCATGCGCAAAGAACCCCTCAGTTCGGAAGAAATCCAGCGCTATGCGCGTCACATCATCCTGCCGGAGATCGGCGGGGCCGGTCAACAGGCGCTGAAGGCCGCGCGCGTTCTTGTCATCGGCGCTGGCGGTCTCGGTGCCCCCGTGCTGCAATATCTTGCCGCCGCCGGTATTGGCACCCTCGGCATCGTCGATGACGATACCGTGTCGCTGTCCAACCTGCAGCGACAGGTCATCCACGCCACGCCCGATATCGGCAGGCCCAAGGGCGATAGCGCAGCCGAGTTCATTGCCCGCATCAACCCGCATGTCGCGGTGATCCAGCATGGTGTACGACTCGACGCCTCCAATGCGCAGACGCTGTTCTCCCGCTACGATATCGTCGTCGATGGCTCCGACAATTTCGAGACCCGTTACCTCGCCGCCGATACGGCCGAGCATCTGCAAATCACGCTGGTCACGGGCGCCGTCGGCCGGTTCGATGGCTCCCTCACAGTCCTCCAGCCTTGGAAAATGACAAGCGGTGGGCGGCAGAACCCATCTTATCGCGATCTCTTCCCCGCCCCGCCGCCGCCGGGCGTTGTGCCCAGCTGTGCGGAGGCCGGCATCGTCGGTGCGCTGACGGGCGTCATCGGTACATTGCAGGCTATGGAAGTCATCAAGCTCGCTACCGGCGCCGGCGAACCGCTGATCGGCCGCTTGCTGATGTATGACGCGCTGACGGCTCGGTTCGAGACTATCAAATATGGCCGCAAGGCTCGATGAAACTCGTGCCGATCAATAGGGCGTTCGAAGACTGGGATGCGCTGCTGGCGCTCATCCTTGCCTCCTTCGCCCCTATGCATCCGCGCATCGATCCGCCGTCATCGGCCCTGCAGCTGACGCCGCAATCGCTAAAGCAAAAAGCCGAAACCGAGAAAGCCTATGCCGTCGTCGAAAACGATCGGCTGGCCGGCTGCATCTTTTGTCAACCGGAGCCGCCGGATTGCTTGTATATCGGCAAACTCGCCGTTGCTCCCGACGCACAGGGCAGAGGCGTCGGGCGATTGATGCTGCGGGCGGCGGAAGCCTATGCCGCAGAGTGTCGACTGCCCTGCCTCCGCCTGGAGACGCGCATCGAGCTTCAAGAGAATCACCAGCTGTTCGCACAGTGGGGCTTTGTCAGAGCCGCCGAAGCGTCCCATCCAGGATTCACGCGGCCGACCTTCATCGAGATGCGCAAGGTGCTGTAATCAGACCCTGCCCGGCAGAACGCGGTCCGGCGGGCGATGGCCGTCGATGAAGGTGCGGATGTTGATCACCACCTTGTCGCCCATGTCGATGCGGCCCTCGAGCGTTGCCGAGCTCATATGCGGCAAAAGCACGACCTTGCCTTCGGTCGCAAGCTTCACCAGCTTCGGGTTCACGGCTGGCTCATTCTCGAACACGTCGAGGCCGGCGCCGGCGATCTTGCCTTCGCGCAGACATTTGACCAACGCGGTTTCGTCGACGATGCTGCCGCGCGCGGTGTTGACGATATAGCTCGTCGGCTGCATCAGCGCGAGCCGGCGAGCCGACAGGAGATGAAAGGTGGCAGGTGTCGAGGGGCAATTGACCGATACGATATCGACGCGGGCGAGCATCTGGTCGAGGCTGTCCCAATAGGTCGCCTCCAGCTTCTCTTCGGTCTCGGCGCTGACGCGCTTGCGGTTGTGATAATGGATCGAAAGGCCGAAGGCCTTGGCGCGGCGGGCGACGGCGGTGCCGATGCGGCCCATCCCGACGATGCCGATGCGCTTGCCGGAGATGCGCCGGCCAAGCATCCAGGTCGGCGACCAGCCCGCCCAATCGCCGCGGGGGTCGGTCAGGATGTTGGCGCCTTCGATCAGGCGGCGCGGGACGGCGAGGATAAGCGCCATGGTCATGTCGGCGGTGTCTTCCGTCAGCACGTTCGGCGTGTTGGTGACAGTGATACCGTGGCGTGCGGCGGCGTCGATGTCGATGTGATCGAAGCCGTTCGAAAAGCTTGCAATCAGTTTCAGCTGCGGTCCGGCTTGTTCGATCAGCGCTGCGTCGATCCGGTCGGTGAGGGTCGGAACGAGCACGTCGGCACGCTTCACCGCTGCCACGAGTTCCGGCTGGCTACGCGGCCTGTCGTCGATGTTGAGCTCGGCGTCAAACAGCTCGCGCATCCGCGTTTCAACGACATCAGGCAGTTTGCGGGTGATGTAGACCTTGGGCTTTTTCTTGTTTGTCATCGCTGTTTGCCGAGCCCTTGTTGACGGGTTTTTAACCAAGATGAGTGATCGTTCTCCTTGCAGTTCATTTTCTACCAGACCCGGTGTGGAAGACAAACAAAACTCTAGATGTCCCCTGACGATTTGCCTGTCTTTGGCAGAACCGGTCCGAGATTTGGTTGCAAGTTCCTGAATCAATTTGGAAAACGGATTTCGTCATGCGTCAGTTCCTTTCCAGGCTCGCTTTCGCCGCCGCAGCCCTCCTGTCTGTCATGGCGATCGATACAACCCCGGCTTTCGCCCAGGCCGCGAAGGGCGCAAGCGGCCTGCCGCTGCCGCGCTTCGTCAGCCTGAAATCCAAGAGCGTCAACCTGCGCGTCGGGCCGAGCGTCGACTATGCGGTTGCCTGGCGCTACATGAAGGCCGGCGTGCCGGTGGAAATCATCCAGGAGTATGACAACTGGCGGCGCATTCGCGATGCCGACGGAACCGAGGGCTGGGTCAACCAGGCGCTGCTTTCGGGAGATCGCACCGCAGTCACCGCGCCTTGGATGCGCGGCAAGGGCGAGGGCGTTTTCGTCAACATGCGGCGCGATCCGCAGTCCAACAGCGCCATCGTCGCGCGCATGGAGCCGGGTGTCGTCGTGCATGTCGGCGAATGCAACGGAGACTGGTGTCGCGCCGAGGCGCAAGGGGTCGACGGTTGGATCTCCCAGGGTGAAATCTGGGGCGCCTATCCCGGCGAAGCCTTCAAGTAATTCGGCGGCTATTCGGGGGTGGTCAAAGAAGACCGGCCTCTTTTGCCGCCGCGACCAGAGAAATCATTGGGCGCGGGCCGATCTGCTCGATGACGATGCCGGCAGCCAGGCTGCCAAGCTTGCCGCAATCGGCAAGCGTCCTGCCTGTCGTATAGCCATGCAGGAAGCCGGCCGCGTAGAGGTCGCCGGCGCCGGTCGTATCCACGACATTGCGGATCGTCGTCGCCTCGACCTTGACCCGCTCGCCGCCCTTGATGATAATCGAGCCTTCTTCGCTGAGTGTCACCGCGGCAAGTTTGCAGTCCCTGGCAATCATCGACAACGCGTGCTCGAAATCGTCCGTTTCGTAGAGTGCGAGGGCTTCGGCGCGGTTGGCAAAGACGATGTCGACGGTGCCGGAGCGCATCAGGTCGAGGAACTCGGCCCGGTAACGATGAACGCAGAAGCTGTCGGACAGGGTCATGGCCACTTCCCTGCCGTTTTCATGGGCGATGCGGGCGCAATCGCGGATCGCGTCCTTGGCAAGTGGCGGGTCCCAGAGATAACCCTCGAAGTAGATGACAGCCGCGTCGGCAACCACGGTGGGCTCGACATCGCTCGGTCCAAGCTCGACGCAGGCGCCCAGATAGGTGTTCATCGAGCGCTCGCCGTCTTCGGTCACGAAGATCATCGAACGCGCGGTCGGCGGATGCGTATCGAGCGGCTTCGTTTCGAAATGCACGCCTTGTGCACGGATGTCGTGGGTAAAGATCTCTCCCAGCTGGTCGTTGGCGACCTTGCCGAAATAGGCGGCCCTGCCGCCGAGGCTGGCGACACCCGCAGCGGTATTGCCGGCGCTGCCACCGGAGGCTTCAAGGGCCGGCCCCATGCGCGAATAGAGCAGCTCTGCCCGCTCCGCGTCGATCAGGTTCATCGCACTCTTGATAATGCCGTTGTGGACAAGAAACGCATCGTCGCAGCGGGCGATGATATCCACGATAGCATTGCCGATCGTGAGCACGTCGAATTTCGTCATTCGGAACCGCCTGGAATGTTTGTGTCAGCCGGTGTCCGGTAATAGCGGATTTTCCGCGGTTTGGAAGGGACAAAGAGAAGAAGTGCGCTTGAGCCCGGATTTTGATCGAGATGAGAAGCGATATTTCTGACATCGGACGCTCGAAATGCGTGACGCTATGGCACAAGCGCCGCCCTCGCTCGCGTCGATTCGACGTTGCTGAGTTTCAGGCGGGCAGCACTGAGGCGTCAAACTGCGCGGCGTACTCTGCGGTGGGCGGGATCGGCTTGATCACGTCGATGAGTACACCGTTCGGGTCGGCGGTGATGAAGTGCCGCTGCCCGAAATCCTCGTCGCAGAGCGCTCTCAGGATCGGCAGCCCGTCCGCCTGGAATTCCGCATAGAGCGCGTCGGGGTCTTCGACTTCGAAATTCAGGAGTAGCCCTGAAACAGTTCCGCGTCCGCTTTCCGGAATGGTATGGTGATTGCCATCCAGAACAGCCAGCGTGACGTGCTCATCCAGCGTCGATTGCAGGTGCACATACCAGTCGCTGGCGAAAAGTGCCTCGAAACGAAAATGCCGCTTGTAGAAATCGACTGTTCCCTTGACGTCGCCGGTCATGATGACGGGATAGTAGCTGGTGATCTTCACGGCTTTCTTCTCCTTGGAAATCCACATACAATCTGTTTGTATCTTTAAATAACATACATACAGACTGTATGTAAAGGTGGGAAATTGCGGCGTAGCAATAGCGAACGGACAGAAACGATGCGGGCCGCGCTGATCGCGGCGGCCCGGGGCCTCTTCATCGAGAAGGGTTATGCGGAGACGACAACCCCGGACATCGTCGAGGCGGCGGGCGTGACCCGCGGTGCGCTCTATCATCACTTCGAGGACAAAAAAGCGCTCTTCGCTGCCGTTATCACCGACGAAGCAAGGAAAGTAAGTGAGGAAATCGAAACTGCCTCGGCAGCCTCGGCGACAGCGCGAGACGCCCTCCTCGAGGGAACGCGCGCTTATTTTGATGCCATGGCTGTGCCCGGCCGCACACGGCTCCTCTTGCTGGATGGCCCCGCCGTTCTGGGATCAACCGCCATGCGGCAGGTGGATGAGGAATATTCGGAAGCAAGCCTCAAGGCGGGCCTGAAAGAGCTCTTCGCCGCCAGCGGCAAGGCTCCGGACCTGCTCGATGCTTTTACAGGACTTCTCGCCGCCGCCTTCGATCGGGCCGCGCTTGCCATTGGGGCTGGAGGCAACCGCGAAGACTATGAGAGGGCAATCGCCGCGCTCATCGACGGCATCTCGGTCAAATGACCTGCGCCGGCAATTCGACCAGCGGTGCCGGGATTTCGTTGGTCTTTTCCGCCGCCTTGCAGATATCGGCAATGACGCAGCGCGAGCACTCCGGCTTGCGCGCCTTGCAGCAATAGCGGCCGTGCAGGATCAGCCAGTGATGGGCGTGGTACAGGTAGTGATCCGGTACGATCCGCATCAATTGGTCCTCGACCTCGTCGGGAGTTTTCCCCGGTGCCAGACAGAGCCGGTTGGCGATGCGGAAGATGTGCGTGTCGACTGCCATGGTCGAATGCCCGAAGGCCATCGAAAGCACCACATTGGCAGTCTTGCGGCCGACGCCGGGCAGCGTGATCAGTTCTTCACGCGTGCGGGGTACCTCGCCGTCAAAATCGGAAATCAGCTTCTCGCTGAGCGCAATGACATTCTTCGCCTTGTTGCGGTAGAGCCCGATCGTCTTGATGTACTCGCGAACCTTCTCCTCGCCGAGAGCCACCATCTTTTCCGGCGTATCGGCCGCGGCGAAAAGCGCCCGCGTCGCCTTGTTGACACCCGCATCGGTCGCTTGCGCCGACAGCGCCACCGCGACGACGAGCGTGAACGGATTGACGTGCTCCAGCTCGCCCCTGGGTTCGGGACGCTGGATCGAGAAGCGTCGGAAAATCTCCTCGATTTCCGCCTTGCTGTAGGCCGTCTTCGGTCTAGTTCTGGCGCGGCTGACTGTCGCGGGTCTCGCCTTCAACCCGCTGGTTGCCGATTTTGATTTCACGTTTTTCATGATGCATCTATAGTCATTGGTCATGAACGATGGCAACGCCGAGATAACGACCGAGGAGCAGCCGGTTTTCGCCGCCGCGCTGACCCCGCACCGTTCGCTGGGGCTGAAGGGCTTCAAGATCCTGCTTTTGATCGCCGGCCTCATGAGTCTCGTTCACATCTTTGTCTTCATGGTCATAGGCGCCTGGCCGATCGTTTTCTTCTTCGGGCTGGATTTCCTGCTGCTCTTCGGGGCGTTCTGGCTGAACTACCGGTCTGCTCGCGCCCGTGAAGAGGTGAGTGTCTCGCGCACCGACGTTTCCGTGCGCAAGTTCACCCCGGCTGGCCGCATGACCGAGCATCGTTTCAATACCTTCTGGGCGCGGTTCAACATTTCCCGCCACGAGGACATCGGCATCGTCTCCATGCAGATCAGCGACCGGCGCCGGGCAACGGATGTCGGCTCCTTCCTCAACCGCGACGACCGGGAAACCTTCGCCACGGCCTTTGCCTGCGCGCTGGCGAGGGTGAAGCGACGATAGGGCATGATGCCGAAAAGTGTAAGCGGTTTTTCGGACGACCTCATGCTCTACTACGTTGATTCTAGCGCCGGATGATTAGCCGATTCGACCTAAAATCATGCGGCACTGGGGCAAGAATCGGGTGGCGAAGACGCGGTTCCGATGATTATCTCTGCCCTTAAGGAGATACGATCATGAATATCACGACATCGCTTCCCGCCGACATCACGCCGCATGGCAGCGACTATGAGATTGTCAGCCGCGTGGTCGAGATGCTGACCGAAAACTATCGCGATCAGCCGTCGCTGGAGGTCATCGCCGGAGAAATCGGCCAACCGCCGACGCAACTGCAGAAGACATTCACGCGTTGGGCCGGACTGTCGCCGAAGGCATTCCTGCAGGCGGTCACGCTCGATCACGCCAAGCGCCTGCTGCGGCAGGAGGAGCTGCCGCTGCTTGAAACCAGCTTAGAGGTCGGCCTCTCCGGCCCCAGCCGCCTGCATGATCTCTTCGTTACCCATGAGGCCATGTCGCCGGGCGAATGGAAACTGCGCGGCGGCGGGTTGACGATCCGCTACGGCTTCCATCCGAGCCCCTTCGGCGTAGCGCTGGTGATGGTCACCGATCGCGGCCTAGCGGGCCTTGCCTTCAGCGATGCGGGTGCCGAAAAAGCCAGCTTCGAGGATATGGCAAATCGCTGGCCGAATGCGCATTTCATTGAAGACAGCGCAGCGACCGCCGCCTATGCGGCCCGCATCTTTGATTCCAGGGAGTGGCGCCAAGAGGAGCCTTTGCGCATCGTGCTGATCGGGTCCGACTTCCAGATCCGCGTCTGGGAAACCCTTTTGAAAATCCCGATGGGCAAGGCGGTCACCTATTCGAACATCGCCTGCAATATCGGCCAGCCCACTGCCTCGCGCGCCGTCGGCGCTGCGGTCGGGCGCAACCCGATCTCCTTCGTCGTGCCCTGCCACAGGGCGCTCGGCAAGAGCGGCGCGCTGACCGGCTACCACTGGGGCCTCACCCGCAAGCGGGCGATGCTCGGCTGGGAAGCGGGCAAGGTTTGAAATGAAAAAAGGGCCGCTTCAACTGCGGCCCTCTCGCTATTCGTTTTGCGGAATACTCAGTGCGCGCCGGACATATCGCCGAGAACTTCTTTCGACGCGACCGTAGAGTCAGCATTCAGCTTGTAGACCATCGGTACGCCGGTCGCGAGGTTGAGCGCGAGAATCTCCTCCTTGGTCAGGCGATCGAGCACCATCACCAGCGAGCGCAGCGAATTGCCGTGCGCCGCAACGAGGACCTTCTCGCCCCTCAGCACGCGCGGCAGGATGTCGGTGAGATAATATGGCCAGACGCGGGCGCCGGTGTCGCGCAGGCTTTCGCCGCCCGGCGGCGGGACGTCATAGGAACGGCGCCAGATATGCACCTGCTCCTCGCCCCATTTGGCGCGGGCGTCGTCCTTGTTGAGACCGGAGAGATCGCCGTAGTCGCGTTCGTTCAGCGCCTGGTCGCAGATCGTCTCGAGATCGGGCTGGCCGATATTGTCGAGGATGATCGTGCAGGTCCGCTGGGCGCGCGAAAGAACGGAGGTGAAGGCGATGTCGAACTTGATGCCGTATTCGGCAAGCGCCTTGCCGCCCGCGTTGGCTTCCTCGACGCCAAGCGCCGTCAGGTCCGGGTCCTTCCAGCCGGTGAACAGGTTTTTCAGGTTCCAGTCGCTCTGGCCGTGGCGCACAAGGACGAGGGTGCCGCTCATGATGATTTCTCCGGGAGTTTTGAGGTTCAGGACAGCCCGAGCACGTCGAGCATGGAATAGAGGCCGGGTTTCTGGTCGCGCGCCCAGAGAGCCGCCGTCACCGCGCCGCGCGCAAAAATGGACCGGTCGGTCGCACTGTGAGAGAGCGTCACCTGTTCGCCTTCGCCGGCGAGAATGACCGAGTGTTCGCCGATCACCGAGCCGCCCCGCAGCGTCGCAAAGCCGATCGTGCCGGCAACGCGAGCGCCGGTATGGCCGTCGCGCACGCGCACGGATTGGCTGGTAAGGTCAATGCCGCGGCCACTTGCGGCAGCTTCGCCGAGCAGGAGGGCGGTGCCGGACGGCGCATCAACCTTATGCTTGTGGTGCATTTCAAGAATTTCGATGTCCCAATCCGCCGGCCCGAGCGCACGCGCAGCCTGTTCGGTGAGAACGCCGAGAAGATTGACACCGAGGCTCATATTGCCGGATTTGACGATCCGCGCATGCCGCGCCGCCGCCTTGAACCTGGTTTCGTCGCCCGTCGAGCAGCCGGTGGTACCGATGACGTGAACGATACGGGCCTGCGCCGCGAGATCGGCAAATTCGACGGAGGCCACCGGCGACGTAAAGTCGAGTACACCTTCCGCTTCGACAAAGGCTTCGAGCGGCTTGTCGGTGATGGTCACGCCGATCGGGCCAAGCCCGGAAATCTCGCCGGCGTCGCGGCCGATGAAGGGAGAGCCCGGCCGCTCGACAGCGGCAAAGAGTTGGGTTCCCGGCCTCGCCTTGATGGTGCGGATCAGGGTCTGGCCCATTCGGCCGGCGGCCCCCACCACCACGAGTTTCATGTCCGTCCCGCTCATGCCTGCCTCATTTCCTGTCCACCAATTTCGGCTTCCGCCGACGGCTGGGCGTTGCCCTGCAGATTGTGCAATCGAGCGTAAAGGCCGTCCGTGCGCTTCGCAAGCGCCTCGTGGGTGCCTTCTTCGACCACCGATCCATCCTTCATGACAATGATCTTGTCGGCGTTGACGACGGTGGAAAGCCGGTGGGCGATGACGACGACGGTGCGGCCGCTCATGGCATGATCGAGCGCCTTCTGTACGGCGGCTTCCGATTCCGTATCGAGCGCCGAGGTCGCCTCGTCGAG
>UCOA01000056.1 GCA_900474095.1 Hyphomicrobiales bacterium
GGCAGGGCGTCTTCCGCCTGCCGGTGGGGATCGTCGAGACCACCGGCTCTGCGACCTATATCACCACATCGACGGATACCGAGGTGACGATTGTCGATACCACCCGCAGGCCGGTCAGAGCCGGTGATGTCATCGATGTGTCGATCCGTCCGAGCGATGTGCATGTTTTTGACGGAGACAGCGGGATAAGGGTCTGACAAGACGCAAAAGTTTTTTCTGTATAAAAATACGTTGCGTGCCCTTGACAAGCGGGCCGCCGACAATGTTCCCTGTCGGCTAAACGGATGCAGCCGATTGCTGCGACAGGGAGGACTGACATGGGTGGACTTCTGGCCGGCAAACGCGCCGTGATCACGGCAGCAGCGCAAGGCATCGGCCGCGCCGCGGCCGAAGCGTTCCAGCGGGAAGGCGCGATCGTCACCGCGACCGACATCAACGAGGAAAAACTGGCCGAGCTATCCGCCCTTGGCATGAACGTCGCGAAACTCGATGTCATGAATGCGGATGCGATCTCTGCCTTTGCGGCGGGGACCGGAACCATCGACGTCCTGTTCAACTGCGCCGGTGTCGTCCACGCCGGGACGATCCTCGAGGCCAGCGAGCGGGACTATGATTTCGCCTTCGATCTTAACGTCAAGTCGATGTTCAGGCTCATCCGCGCCTTCCTGCCGGGCATGATCGAAAACGGTGGCGGCTCGATCATCAACATGTCGTCGGTGGCCGGCGTTCCCATGGGCGTGCCGAGCCGCTTCACCTATTCGGCCAGCAAGGCGGCGGTGATCGGCCTCACCAAGTCGATCGCCCTCGACTACATCAAGCAGGGCATACGCTGCAACGCGATCGCGCCTGGTACTGTGCAATCGCCCTCTCTCGAGGAGCGGATGAAGGCGCAAGGGAACTATGAGGAAGCCCGCGCCGCCTTCATCGCCCGCCAGCCGATGGGCCGCATCGGTCAGCCGGAGGAAATCGCAGCGCTTGCCGTCTATCTCGGCAGCGATGTTTCCAACTATACGACGGGCCAGGTGCACGTTATCGACGGCGGCATGAGCCTGTAGCCCAGCGAACTACCGTCCCTGCAGGGAGCGCTGCTGCTATACATCGGCGCACGGGCGCTATAGTCTCTGATTGATCCAGAGAAGGCGCGCCGCAATCGCATGACAGGGAAAGAATCTACCGGCCTCGTCCCCGTGCTGAGGATCGATTTTCCTCGTGCCGAGCGGCTCGGGCGGGGCAAGATTGCGCTGCTCGAAAACATCCGCGAGACCGGCTCGATCTCCGCGGCAGGCCGCGCCATGGACATGTCCTATCGGCGGGCTTGGTTACTGGTGAGCGCCCTCAACGACATGTTCAAAGAGGATGCCGTCTTGTCGCAGCGCGGCGGAAAGCAGGGCGGCGGCGCGGTCGTCACGTCTTTCGGAGAAGAACTGATCCGCCGCTTCCGGGCGATGGAGGAAAAGGCGGAGGCGGCGCTCGCGGGAGAACTGGCCTGGCTGGAGAGCAATCGCAATCCCCACACAACACGGGCGGGTGATCCGGTTACAGATCCAGCGCAACGCTCTTGATGATGGCATGAACCGGCTTGCCGGTCTGCAGACCGAGCACGTCGCGCGAGAGCGTGGTTATCCGGGAAATGATCGTTACTCCGCCGCAATCCAGACGCACATCCACCATGCCCTGTACCGCCTCGCCGATCCCCACGATCGTGCCCGGCAGGATGTTGAGCGCGCTGAGGCCTTCCGGCCGGCTGGTGGCCAGCATGACGTCGCGGGCTGCAATCTGCAGCCGGACGGCCTTTTCCGGCGAGGCATCCAGATGCGGCACCCGGATCTGGATGCTGCCTGCGCGAATGACCGTGATCTGATGCTCGGCGTCCGTGTGGCCGACGATACCGTCGATCAGTGCTCCCGCTTCGCGACGGCTGACCGCTGATGACGGCGTGCTCAAGATCGTTGCGGCATCCCCGGACGCGCTGATCCTGCCGTTTTGGAGCACGATCACCCGGTTGGCCAACCGCGCGACTTCGGCGACCGAGTGGCTGACATAGACGATCGGAATTTCCGTTTCGTCCCGCAACCGTTCCAGATAAGGCAGGATTTCCGCCTTCCGCTCATCGTCAAGCGCGGCCAAGGGTTCGTCCATCAACAGCATGCGCGGATTGGAGAGCAGCGCCCGACCGATGGCGATACGCTGTTTTTCGCCGCCCGATAAATTTGTCGGTGCTCTGTCCAGAAGCGCGCCAACGCCGAGCAGATCGACGATGCGATCGAAATTCGGTCCCTGATGGCCGCGTCGGGCAAACCAGCGACCATAGCCGAGATTGTGCCGGACGCTCAAATGCGGAAAAAGCCGTGCTTCCTGAAAGACATAGCCGAAGCGCCGTTGGTACGGTGGGACAAAAACACGGGCCTCGCTGTCGACCAGAACATCGCCGTTGAACGCCAGTCGCCCGCGATCGGGATGCAGCAACCCGGCAATGGCGTTGATCAGCGAGGTCTTGCCCGACCCGGACCGACCGAAGAGCGCTGTCACGCCCCTGTCCGCAGAGAATGCAGCCTCGATGGAGAATGCGCCAAGGCGATGGCGAATGTCGACCTCAAGACTCATGCGACGTCCACCTTCTTCGCAGCGAGGTTTGCCAGAACCTCCGAGACCATCAGCGCCGCCATGGAGATTACGATGGAAAAGATGGTCAGGCGAAACGCGCCGGCGTCGCCGCCGGGGACCTGCGTAAACGTATAGATCGCCGAGGAAAGCGTCTGGGTTTCGCCGGGGATATTGGAAACGAAGGTGATCGTCGCGCCGAATTCTCCCATCGCCTTGGCAAAAGCGAGGATCATGCCGGCGATGATACCGGGCAGGACGAGGGGTAGCGTGACCGTCAGGAAGACCCAGACAGGGCCGGCTCCCAGCGTTGCGGCGGCCTGCTCAAGCCTGCGGTCGACCGCCTCGATCGACAGCCGGATACTGCGCACCATCAGCGGAAAGGCCATGATGGCGCAGGCAAGTGCTGCGCCCGTCCAGCGGAAGGAAAAGACAAGGCCGGTATATTCGGCGAGAGGCGCACCGATCGGTCCGCGTTTTCCAAACAGGACGAGCAAAAGAAAACCGGTGACGACCGGCGGCAAGACCAGCGGAAGGTGAACGATGCCATTGAGGATGGATTTCCCCCAAAAACGACCCCGGGCCAGGATCATGGCAATGCCGAGCGCCAAGGGCAGGCTGGCGAACATGGCGACAACCGACACGCGCAGGCTGAGGCAGATCGCCGTCCACTCCGCGTCGCTCAAAACCAGCCAGTCCAAATGCCGTTCTCCCGTTCATGCTGGCCGACGATAGGCGCTCTGTCCCTTGGCGGATAGAGCGTCTCCCCATGCTTATTTCAGGACGGTGAAGCCCTGTGCCTCGAAGAGTGCGGCGGCTTCGGCCGATTTAACGAATTCGACATAGGCGGCGGCGTCCGGGTTCTTGCTCTCGGCTGTGATGGCGATCGGATAGACGATCGGCGGGTGGCTGTCTTCCGGGAAGGTGCCCACGACCGTCACATCCTTGTCGGCGGCCGCATCCGTTTTGTAGACAATGCCATAGGGCGCTTCGCCCCTGGAAACCAGCAGAAGGGCTGCGCGGACGTTTTCAGCGCCGGCCACATTCTTTTCAACGGACGACCAGACGCCGAGTTTTTCAAGCGCGGCCTTGCCGTATTTGCCGGCAGGAACGGAATCAACGGCGCCCATCGCGAGTTTCTCCCTTCCAAGCAGGCCCTTCAGGTCGAACCCGTGCTTGATATTGACGGGTGCCGCATCCTGCTTGCCGGTGACCAGCACGATGTGGTTGCCGAGCAGGTTGGCGCGCGTGTCATCCTTGAGCAGTTTCTTTGCGGCGACATAGTCCATCCAGGCCAGGTCGGCGGAGATGAAGACGTCGGCGGGCGCGTCGGCCTCAATCTGCTTGGCGAGTGCCGAGCTTGCCGCGTAAGAGACGGTCGTTTCCTTGCCTGCTTCCTTTTGCCACTCGGCGTTGACGGCATCGAGCGCGTTCTTCAGGCTGGCAGCAGCAAAGACGGTAACTTTTTCAGCCGCGGCCGCCGGTTGCACCAGCTGCATTCCGCTGATCCACAGAGCAGCGATGGTGCCTCCAAGAAATTTCAGCAGGCTTCGACGTTCATTACGCATGCGTTTCCCCATCGGTGTCGAGATATTCCTGGAGATATAACGGCGTGCCGCGTTTGGCTAGCATTATATTTCGGCAAATTGAAACTCGTTCGCCGCTTCTCGACGTTCACGCTTGCCAAGGACCATTCCGGCGTTAAATTCGGCGGCGTCTGACGGACGGGAATGGAGAGGCCGGAAAACGCGATGGAATCGAATGTGACGATCGAGAAAAGCTGGAAAGCGGCCTTGGTGCCGGAATTCTCCAGCCCCTACATGGCCGATCTGAAGGCATTCCTGCTGCAGGAAAAACGCGACGGCAAACAGATATTCCCCAAGGGACCGGAGTATTTCCGAGCCCTGGACCTGACGCCGCTCGAGACGGTGCGGGTCGTCATTCTCGGGCAGGATCCCTATCACGGCGAGGGCCAGGCGCACGGGCTGTCATTCAGCGTCAGACCCGGCGTGCGGCTGCCGCCGTCGCTCCTGAATATCTACAAGGAACTGCGGAGCGACCTCGGCATTCCGCCCGCCCGCCACGGTTTTCTCGAAAGCTGGGCGCGCCAGGGTGTGCTGCTCCTCAACAGCGTACTGACGGTGCAGCGCGCCATGGCCGCTTCGCATCAAGGCAAGGGCTGGGAACGGTTCACGGATGCGATCATCCGTGCGATCAACGAACAGGAGCATCCGGTCGTCTTCATCCTGTGGGGATCGTATGCACAGAAGAAGGCCGCCTTTGTTGATAGGTCGCGCCATCTCGTGATCCGCTCGCCGCACCCATCGCCGCTGTCGGCTCATAACGGTTTCTTCGGCAGCAAGCCCTTTTCCAAGGCCAACGATTTCCTCGTGGCGAATGGGCGCGAGCCCATCGAATGGGCGCTGCCAGCCAATCCCGAGGCTTAGGTCAGGTCTGAGAGGATCACGGCTCCGGCGATTTGGCCTTCCGCCGGGCGACAACGCTTCGCGCCGGACTGTGAAAATTCCCGCGCGTCCGCGATGCCAACGCGATCGCAAAGGTCGAGAAGGCCCAGCAGCAGATCATCGTGATCAGGACAGGCGGATAGAGACCGCCTAGAATGCTTGGAAATCGCGTCCTGGGCGAGCAAATCGAAATCGTCACCTGCCGGCTACAGCGCCGCGCGTCTTTTCAGACGCGCAAAAGTCTATGCAGTAGCGCGGCCACGCCATTTCTGCAGGGCAGCAAGGAATGTTTCAACACGCGCGACGGGGCGCCGCGCGTGTTGCCAGGGCGCTTATTCCTCGCGGAATGTGTGCTGCAACTGTTCGGTCAGCGGTTTTGCGAGGTAGGAGATCACGGTGCGGTCGGCGATCTTGATGAAGACCTCCGCAGGCATGCCCGGATAGAGGGATAGCCCCTTCAACTTGGCAAGGCTTTCCGGCTTCGGCTTGATACGCAGCGGATAGTAGGTCACACCGGTACGCTGGTCGGTGACGAGATCGGGCGCGATGGTCACGACTTCTGCGTCGACGATCGGGGTCGTGCGTTGGTTGAAGGCACTGAAACGGACTTCCACCGGCTGGCCCAGACGGATCTGGTCGATGTCGTGCGTGGCGATCCTCGCCTCCAGCGTCAGGCCGTCCGATCCCGGCACCACAACCATCAGCACTTCGCCCGGGTTGATCACACCATTCACCGTATGCACGGCGAGCTGGTAGATTCGTCCATCCAGCGGCGAGGTGATATCGAGGCGTTTCAACTGATCGATGGCGGCGATGCGGCGGTCTTCGTATTCGGCGATCTTGCCCTCGACGTCGGTCAGTTCCTTGGCGTTCTCGGTGTGGCGATCCTCGTCGAGCTGCAGGATCTGCAGGTCGATCTCGCTGGATTTGCCGGCGGCCTGCGCACGGGAGGCGATGCGCGCACCGCGGTCGCCTTCGAGCTGGGCACGGTTACGTTTGAGCTCGGTCAGCCGCTGCATGGAAACCAGCCCCTGGCCGTAGAGCTTGTCGAGACCCGACAGTTCCTCATTGATCAGCTTCAGCGCATCCTCGATGGCAGCCAGCTGAACCGTCAGTCCCTTGGTTTCGTCGGCCAACTGGCCCTTGCGCGATGCGAGCTGGCTTTTCATGCCGACAAGCGCGTTCTTACGGCTGACAAAGAGCTTGCGCTCACTCTCTTCGAGAAGGGCGGCAGGCGTGCTTGAGCCCGAGGTGAGTGCGTTCAAGTCTTCCGGGATGACAAATTCGACGGCGCCGGTCTGCTCGGCCAGCAGACGGGCGCGGCGGGCATAAAATTGCGCCAGGGTGTTCTGCACGATCGATAGATTGGCACGAACGGTCGTGCCATCGAGCGTGATCAGGGTCTGCCCGGCCTTGACGCTATCGCCTTCCTTCACCAACACCTTGCCGACGATGCCGCCGGTCAGGTGCTGGATTTTCTTGACGTTGTTCTCGACCACGACGGTGCCGGAAGCGACGATCGCGCTCGACAGTTCGGTCGTTGCCGCCCACCCGCCGACGCCGACGACGAGGGCGAGGGCAAGGATCGAGACGGCGGTCATGTGCCGGGCGAGCGAACGGCGGGAGTTCAACGGCTTTGTTTCCATGGAGATATCGGTCACGACGCGGACTCCTGTCCTTCACCCACGATTTTCAGTGAGGTAGAGCCGGCAATTTGCGGCGGGCGGTTTTGCTTGCGCAGAATCTGCGCAAGCACTTCGTCTCTCGGCCCGAAAGCCTGCATCCGTCCTTCGTTCATCATCAGCACCATGTCGGTGGCTGCAAGCGCGCTCGGCCGGTGGGCGACGACGACGACGATACCGCCGCGGGCGCGTGCACTCATGATCGCGTCGGTGAGTGCCTGTTCGCCCTCGGCGTCGAGGTTGGAGTTGGGCTCGTCGAGAACCACCAGGAAGGGGTCGCCGTAGAGCGCGCGTGCCAGTGCGACACGCTGGCGTTGGCCGGCGGAAAGTGCAGTGCCGCCTTCGCCCATCTCGGTTTCATAGCCGTTCGGCAGTTTCAGAATGAGATCGTGAACGCGCGCGGCACGGGCCGCGGAAACGACGGCCTCGGACGAAGCGTCGGCCGCAAAACGCGCAATGTTCTGCGCCACGGTGCCGGCGAACAGTTCGACATCCTGCGGCAGATAGCCGACGTAACGGCCGAGCCTGTCGGTATCCCACTGGTCGAGTGCAGCACCGTCAAGCCGGACAGAGCCGCGATAGGACGGCCAGATCCCGATCAGCGCGCGAGCGAGTGATGACTTGCCCGATGCACTTGGGCCGATCACGCCGAGCGCGCTGCCGGCCTTCACGGCGAAATTGACTTCGGCGAAGGTCAGGCGTTGCGCCCCGGGCGGGCCGCCGGCAAGATTTTCGGCGCTCAGCTTTTCTTTCGGCACGGGCAGTTCCAGCGGGGCGTCGCGCTCCGGCAGGGCGGTTAGCAGATCCTTCAGCCTTTGCCGGCTTTGCACGGCGGAAACGAAACTGCGCCAGTTGCCGATCGCTAGTTCGACCGGGGCGAGGGCGCGTGCCGTCAGGATTGAACCAGCGATGATGATGCCCGGAGAAGCCGAACCCTCGATGACGAGAACGGCGCCGGTGGCGAGAACTGCGGATTGCAGCGCCATGCGGGACACCTTGGAGAGCGCGCCATAGCCATTGGCGACGTCGGACGTCTCGCGGTTCTGTTCCCGGTAGTTGCTGTTTCGCACGTCCCAGAGTTGTGACATGCGGCCGAGCATGCCCATGGCCTGCATGACTTCGGCATTGCGGTGCGAGGACTGCGCGAAGGCGTTGCGCTGGTTGCCGGCCTCCGAGGCCCTTTTGGAGGGCGCCTGGGTGCCACGATTGGTGAGGAACGTCAGCGCGATCAGGATGATCGAGCCGATGACCGCGACGATGCCGATCCAGTAGTGGAACATGAAGCAGATAGCGATATAAAGCGGCAGCCAGGGCAGGTCGAGGAAAGCTGCCGGGCCTGATCCCGACAGGAACGAGCGGATCTGGTCGAAATCGCGCAATGCCTGCAGGCCGTCGCCCTGAGTGCGCAATTTCAACGGCGCCTGGACGACGGCACGATAGATGCGGCCGCTCATGGCTTCATCAAGCGCGCCGGCAATGCGCACGAACATGCGACCGCGCACCATTTCGAAGGCGCCCTGGAAAGCATAGAGCAACAGGGCCAGCAAGCAGAGCGCGACAAGGGTCGGGATGCTTCGGCTGGGCAGTACCCGGTCATAGACCTCCAGCATGAAGAAGGAGCCCGTCAGGTAGAGAATATTGACAAGAGCACTCGCAATGAACACGCCGACGAAGGCCGTCTTGCAGTCGCGCAAGGCCTGAATCGGATCGGTGATGCTCTGGTTACTTTTCGAATGTTTCACTGTAGAGGTCCTCGCAAGACGTCTGCCGCCTCAATGGAATGCACAAGCGTGCCACAATTAAAGTCGTACGACCCGTAGGTCTGTCGCGTCGGGAACATGCTTTTGCGCGGTCTTTTCCGGCTTTTTTGCGCTAAATATATGAATTTTTCGCGTTCTTTATCAAACGTTCCAAATATTGCCACAGTTTCCGTTGCGTTGCTCAAAAATATTTATTGTGTCTTGCCGGATACTTAGGCTGCCGCCCAGGTAGTCAGGCGCGTGCGCACCTTGCCTCAGTTCGGTCAATCGGCCAAAGACGAGGACGCGGCGGAGACAAGGGCTTGGGCATGAAGAACGTTCTGATCGTGGGTATCGGCACCGGCAATCCGGAACACCTGACCATCCAGGCGATCAACGCGCTGAACTGTGCCGACGTCCTGTTCATCCCCACGAAGGGCGAAGCAAAGGCGCAGCTTGCGGATATCCGCCGCGATATCGTTTCGCGTTATGTCACGCGGCCGCAAAGCCGCGTCGTCGAGTTCGCGATCCCCGTCCGTCAGACTGCGGAGCGCTCCTACCATCAGAGTGTCGACCAGTGGCATGCCGCCATCGCCAGGGCTTATGAACGGCTGCTGCTCGAGGAGCTGCTGGACGGAGAGGTCGGCGCCTTTCTCGTCTGGGGCGATCCAATGCTCTATGACAGCACGATCCGCATCATTGAGCGGGTTCGCGCCCTGGAAACGGTGACGTTCGACTACTCGGTCATTCCCGGCATCACCAGTATCCAGGCGCTCGCGGCAAGCCACCGGATACCGCTCAATCTCGTTGGCAAGCCGGTGGAGATAACCACGGGACGCAGGCTTGCCGAGAGCTTTCCGGAGAAAACCGAGACGGCGGTCGTCATGCTGGATGGCGAGCAGGCGTTCATGGCAATTGATCCGGAGGCGCGGATCTATTGGGGTGCCTATCTCGGCACGGCGCAGGAAATCGTCATCTCGGGCCGGCTCGGCGACGTGCGGGACGATATTCTGAGAACGAGGGCCGACGCACGGGCGCGCCACGGCTGGATCATGGATATCTATCTCCTGCAAAAGGGCAGGGATTTCGAGGAATAGCGGCCGGCACGGTCGAGCTCCTTGTCCGCCGTGTCGCATGGCGGCTGGTTTGTCCCTGTCGTAGAATGCTATATGGACGGATCGGAAGGCCGCGGCGATGTGAAACGACGGGCCGCGCCTTTGACGAAACGGGAAATGACCGGCCAACCGCGATGACGATCTGTGCTGCACCAGTTGAGAATCCGGCCTTACATCGACCCTCGATGCGCCGCGGCGCTTGTCCGTCGATGGCAACGCCTATGGTGACGGGCGACGGCCTTCTCGTACGGCTGCGCCCGGCAAGACCTGGCTTTACGTTGCGTGAATTGATCGCGGTAGCCGATGCCGCCGAGATTTGCGGCAACGGTATCGTCGAAATCACGGCGCGAGGAAATCTGCAGATTCGCGGGCTGGGAGCGCAGACGGTGCCGCTCCTTGCCGCGAAGATAGCAGAAGCCGGGATCGATCTTGCCGAAGGCCTTGCAATCGAAACACCGCCGCTGGCGGGACTGGACCGCTCCGAGATCGCCGATCCCCTGCCTCTCGCTGCGCAGCTCCGGGCCGCGGTTGCCGAACACCAGCCGCCGCTTACCCTTGCGCCGAAACTGTCGATCACCGTCGATGGCGGGGGGCACCTGCATCTCGGTGGGGTAACCGCCGATATCCGCCTGCGTGCCGTTTGCGTCGGCGGAAAAACGCTATGGCTGCTGGCCCTTGCCGGGACCGAAGCGACGACCAAGCGGATCGCCTTGCTGGACGGCGTGGCGGTCGTCCCCGTCGTCATGCATATCCTGAAAACGCTTGCGGCAATGGGCGACAGTGCTCGCGCCCGGGACATCGAGGATGCCACTCTGAAGGCCGGTTTAGTCTCGGTGGCGCCTGTCGATGCCGTCGAGCCGGTGAAGCTAGCGACAAATTCCGTGGGCATTCATGAACTTGGCGCGGACGGGCACGTCTTGGGTCTAGGTCTGGCATTTGGACAAATCCGAGCACAGCAGCTTCGAACATTCCTTGAAGCGCTGGAGACGCTCGGTGCGACGGAAATCCGCCTGGCTCCCGATCATGCGCTAATAGTGCTCGGAATGGCCCCCGATCGGCTCGCCGCCGCACAGGCACTGGCGCTCGGTCACGGCATGCGGGCCTTTCCGGGCGATCCGCGCAATCACATTGCCGCCTGTGTAGGTGCGGGTGCCTGTGCGTCCGCTTTGATCGATACCCGGGCTACCGCGCAAATGCTGATCGCCGCCGCGCCTTCGCTTTTTGATGGCTCGCTGGCCGTCCATGTCTCCGGCTGCGCAAAAGGCTGCGCCAAACCCTCCGCCTCGGCGCTGACGATCACCACTGCGCCAATAGGCTATGGGCTTGTCGTAAATGGTCCTGCCTCAGCCTCGCCGAACGCCTACATCGAAGAGAAAACGATAAGATCCGCGATGGAACGCCTCGAGGCGCTGGTGCAGCAGAGGAAACGGGCTGGCGAATCGGCACGGTCCTGCCTTACACGGCTCGGAGCGGAGGTCATCACCGCCGCGGTTCAACAGGGATAGAGATGCCTGAATACGATTACATCCGGGATGGCGACGCCATCTACGAGCGCTCCTTTGCCATTATCCGCAGCGAGGCCGATCTTTCCCGCTTTTCCGAAGAGGAGGCCGATCTCGCCGTTCGTATGGTGCATGCCTGCGGATTGGTGGAGGCCGCTCAATATTTCGAATTCGCCCCCGGTTTCGTGTCCGCTGCCCGCAATGCGCTCAAGAACGGCGCACCGGTCTTCTGCGACGCCTTCATGGTCGCCCACGGCATCACGCGCGCGCGTCTGCCGGCCGATAACGACGTGATCTGCACCCTCCGCGAGCCGCAGACCGCCGATATCGCCCGTGAGATCGGCAATACCCGCTCGGCGGCGGCGTTGAAGCTCTGGGTCGAGCGCCTGGCCGGCTCCGTCGTTGCTATCGGCAACGCGCCGACGGCCCTCTTCTATCTCCTGGAACTGTTGCGTGACGGCGCGCCGAAACCCGCGGCGATCATCGGCATGCCGGTCGGCTTCGTCGGTGCGGCGGAATCGAAGGATGCGCTCGCTGAAAATTCCTATGGCGTGCCCTATGCCATCGTGCGCGGTCGCCTCGGCGGCAGCGCGATGACGGCGGCTGCCGTCAATTCGCTGGCGAGGCCCGGCCTGTGAGCGCGCTTTCTCCAGGCAGACTGATCGGTGTCGGCACTGGTCCGGGCGATCCCGAACTCCTCACCCTCAAGGCCGTCCGGGCGCTGGAAACGGCCGATGTGCTCGCCTATTTCGCCAAGGAAGGCCGCCGCGGCAACGGCCGCGCCGTGGTCGAGGGGCTGCTGAAGCCGGGTCTGATCGAACTGCCGCTCTACTATCCGGTGACGGTCGAGATCGACAAGGAACATGACGACTACAAGAGCCAGATCACCGGCTTCTACGATGCCTCGGCCGCTGCCGTAGCCGAGCATCTGCAAGCCGGGCGCACGGTCGCGATCCTCAGCGAGGGCGACCCGATGTTCTACGGCTCCTATATGCACCTGCACGTGCGGCTGGCCGGGCGTTTCCCGGTGGAGGTCATTCCGGGCATCACCGCCATGTCCGGCTGCTGGTCGCTCGCCGGCCTGCCGATCGTCCAGGGCGATGATGTCCTGTCCGTCCTTCCAGGTACGATGGCCGAGGCGCAGCTCGTTCGCCGTCTCGGCGATACGGAGGCCGCGGTGATCATGAAGGTCGGCCGCAACTTGCCGAAGATCCGCAGGGCACTGGCCGCCGCCGGCAAGCTCAGCCAGGCCGTCTACGTCGAGCGCGGCACGATGGCCAATTCCGCCATGATTCCGCTGGCCGACAAGGCCGATGATGAGGCGCCCTATTTCTCGCTGGTGCTGGTGCCCGGCTGGAAGGATCGGCCATGAGCGGCACGCTTTATGTGATCGGCACCGGTCCCGGCGGCCCGCAGCAGATGACGCCGGAGGCGGTCGATGCCGTGTCGAAGTCGACGGATTTCTTCGGCTATGGTCCCTATCTCGATCGCCTGTCGCTGCGGCCGGACCAGAACCGTATCGCCTCCGATAATCGCGAGGAGCTCGATCGCGCTCAGACAGCGCTTCGCCACGCGGCCGAAGGAATGAATGTCTGCGTCGTCTCCGGTGGCGATCCCGGCGTCTTCGCCATGGCCGCAGCCATCTGCGAGGCGATCGACAAGGGACCGGCCGAATGGCGCGGGATCGACCTCGTCGTCACCCCCGGCGTCACCGCGATGCTTGCTGTCGCGGCCCGCATTGGCGCACCGCTCGGCCATGATTTCTGCGCCATCTCGCTGTCCGACAATCTGAAGCCCTGGGACGTCATCACGCGCCGGCTGAAGCTGGTGGCGGCGGCCGGTCTGGTGATCGCGCTCTACAATCCGATCAGCAAGGCGCGGCCCTGGCAATTGGGAGAGGCCTTCGACATCCTGCGCACGGTGCTGCCCGCGGAAACGCCGGTCATCTTCGGTCGGGCGGCCGGGCGGCCAGACGAGCGCATGCTGGTGATGCCGCTCGGAATTGCCGACGCGCAGAAGGCCGACATGGCGACCTGCGTCATCATCGGCTCGCCGGAAACGCGGGTCATTCCGCGTCCCGGCAAGGCAGACCTCGTCTACACGCCGCGGTTCATATCCGGAGAGAAAAGGTGATCGACAAGGCTGAGCGCTTCTTCGACGGTACCGACGGTGCGGACATCGGCCGGCTGCTGGCGCTCGACCATGATGACCTCGATGCCCAGGGCGCGTGCCGCGGCAATCTTGCCGTAGGTCGCCGTGCCGCCGCTGTTCTTGGCAACGACGGCCTCGATCCTGTTGTCCATCAGAAGCTTCCTTTCCGCCTCTTCCTCGAACGGACCGGTTGCGAGCAGATAACGCGCATGCGGAATGCCGAGAGGCGGCGTAACCGGATCGACACTGCGGATCAGATATTGGTGCTGCGGCGCGATTTCGAAGTGGAAAGCCTCCTGCCGGCCGATGGCGAGGAAGACGCGTCTTGGCGTTTCGCCGAGCGCCCCGGCTGCTTCGGCAATGGAGGCAACGCTCCTCCAGCGATCGCCGGGCTGCCGTTCCCAGCCGGGACGGCGCAGGGCGAAGAAAGACATTCCGGTTTCTTTCGCCGCCGTGGCCGCGTTCTGCGAAATCCGCGCCGCGAAGGGATGCGTCGCGTCTATCAGCAGGTCGAATTTCTCCGCCTTCAGGAATTGGGCAAGTCCGTCGCTGCCGCCGAAACCGCCGCTGCGCACGGGGGCCGGTTGAGCGATGGGCTCTGCCGTGCGCCCCGCCAGCGAAAGCAGCATGTCGCAATCCACGCGGTGCGCCAAGGCGGCCGCCAGATTGCGCGCTTCGGTCGTGCCGCCAAGAATCAGGATGCGGTGTTTTCTCATGTCTGACGGTCAGTCCTTGTCTTGCGGCAACGATATGCCCTGGCTGACGATTATCGGCCTTGGTGAAGACGGTTTAGCGGGTCTGGGCGACGAGGCCAAGCGTTGCATCGCCGCGGCTTCGATCGTCTTCGGCGGGGCACGGCATCTGGAACTGGCCGGGTTACTCATCCATGGCGAATACCACATGTGGCTCAGCCCATTCGAGCGTTCTGTTGAAGCCGTTGTCACGCTTCGTGGGACGCCCGTCGTGGTACTCGCCTCCGGCGACCCGTTCTTCTTCGGCGTCGGCGTCACGCTCGCGCGGCACATCGATCCCTCCGAGATGCGGGTGCTTCCGGCGCCGTCCTCCTTCAGTCTCGCCGCATCGCGTCTCGGCTGGGCCCTGCAGGACGCGGCGACGGTTTCACTGCATGGCCGACCTGTCGATCTGATCCGGCCGCATCTTCAGCCGGGCAGCCGCGTGCTTGCGCTGACCTCAGACGAGCACGGCCCGGCGGCGCTTGCTGCGTTGCTCGCCGCAAGCGGGTTCGGCCAATCGAAATTGACCGTGCTCGAGGCTTTGGGCGGGGCGCATGAGAGGGTTACCTCGCAGATCGCGTCTGGCTTTTCCTTGAACGCCATCAACCAGCTGAACATCTGCGCCGTCGAGGTCGTGGCGGGTGAAGGCGCACGTGTCCTGCCGCTGACGAAGGGGCTGGATGACGGCCTGTTCGAACATGACGGCCAGATCACCAAGCGTGAAATCCGCGCGCTGACCCTGTCAGCGCTGGCGCCACGTCGCGGCGAATTGCTCTGGGATATCGGCGCCGGCTCCGGTTCGATCGGTATCGAATGGATGCTCTCCGATCCAGCCATGAAAGCAATCGGCATCGAGGGTTCCGCAGAGCGCGCGGAACGCATCGGGCGCAATGCTGCAAGTCTGGGTGTACCGGGACTAATCGTCGTTCAAGGCACTGCTCCTGCTGCGCTGAAAGGATTGCCGAGCCCGGACGCGATCTTTATCGGCGGTGGGGGCAGCGAAGACGGCGTGATGGACGCAGCCCTTGCGGCCTTGAAGCCCGGTGGCCGCATGGTCGCAAATGCCGTCACGACACAGATGGAAGCCGTGCTTCTGGAACTCCACGGCAGACTGGGCGGCTCGCTCATCCGTATCGATATCGCCCGCGCGTCGCCCGTTGGGGCGATGACGGGCTGGCGTCCGGCGATGCCGGTCACGCAATGGTCATGGGTGAAGCCGTGGCTTGGGAAATTTAACGAGGAATCAGCATGACAGTTCATTTCATCGGCGCTGGCCCCGGTGCCGCAGACCTGATCACCGTTCGCGGCCGTGATCTGATCGCCCGCTGCCCGGTCTGCCTCTATGCCGGCTCGATCGTTTCGCCGGAGCTGCTGCAATATTGCCCGTCGGACGCCCGTATCGTTGATACCGCGCCGATGTCGCTCGATGAGATCGAGGCGGAATATGTGAAGGCTGCCGAGGCCGGTCACGATGTCGCGCGGCTGCATTCCGGCGATCTCTCGGTCTGGAGCGCCGTTGCCGAACAGATCCGGCGGCTGGAAAAGCACGGGCTCGACTATACGATGACGCCGGGTGTCCCTGCGTTTGCGGCAGCTGCCGCCACCCTTGGCCGGGAACTCACCATTCCCGCCGTCGCCCAGAGCCTCGTGCTGACCCGTGTTTCCGGCCGCGCCTCGCCGATGCCGAATGCGGAGGGGTTGGCCGGTTTCGGCGCCACCGGCGCGACGCTGGCAATCCATCTGGCGATCCACGCACTCGGACAGGTCGTGGAGGAACTGACACCGCTCTATGGTGCCGATTGCCCTGTCGCCATCGTCGTCAAGGCGTCCTGGCCGGACGAGCGGGTGGTGCGGGGAACGCTCGGCGATATCGAGGCGAAGGTCGCCGCCGATCCGATCGAGCGCACTGCGCTGATCTTCGTCGGGCGGACACTGGACGCGACCGGTTTTCGCGAGAGTTCGCTTTATGATGCCGCCTACCAGCGCCGGTTCCGCGGTCGCGATTAATTTTAGATATCCAACGCCGACAGATCCGGCTCCTCGCGCGTTGTCTTGCGCGGCACGTCGATACTCCCTTCGATGCGATCGCGGTAGAGTGCCGATTGACCGAGCAGCATCAGCGTCACGGGGGTCGTCAGGACGACGAAGATGACGATCAGAACTTCGTGGAAGATCCATCGGTTCTGCAGCACGGCAAAGGCGATCATCGAGGCAAGGCAGATCAGGATAATGCCGGCGCTGGAGCCGAGCGTCGGCGCATGCAGGCGTGCGTAGAAGGTTTTGAGCCTGATCAGCCCCAGCGAGCCGATCAGCGTGATCGCCGAGCCGGTGAGAAGCAGAAGGCAGACCGGGATCGCTGCCCAGACGGGAAGGTCGGTGAGATGGCTCATTCGATCACCTCGCCGCGCATCAGGAATTTCGCAAAGGCGATCGAGGACACGAAGCTGAGAACGGCGATGATCAAGGCCGTTTCGAAGTAGATCGAATTGGCAGTGCGGATTCCGAACGTCAGCAGAAGGAGCATGGCGTTGATATAGAGCGCATCGAGGCCAAGGATGCGATCCTGCGCGCGCGGCCCCCGGACGATCCGAAAGAGCGCGCATCCCATCGCCAGGCCAAGCAGTATCTGAGAGGCGAGAATCGACCAGATGATGAAGAGTTCGTTCATTCGAATATCTCCTTCAGCGGGCCCTCGTAGCGGCGCTTGATCAGGTCTGACCAACGCTCGCCGTTTTCGATGTCGAGCACGTGGATCATGAGAACGCCGGTCTGCCGGTCGAATTCCAGCCATGCCGTGCCGGGCGTCGCGGTCAGGATGCAGGACAGCATTGCCAGCGCATTGTCGTCGCGCAGGCTGATGTCGATCGTCACGAAACCGGAATTCGCCGGACGGCTGCTGCCGCGCAGGATCACGCCCATGACGGCCAGATTGGAGCGAAACACATCGGTGGCGACATGCCCTGTCAGGACGGCAATGCGGCGAATTTTGCGCAGCCGGGTCTTGTCCGGCTGCAGGTTGACCATGATCCACGCCCATGAAATTCCGAGCGCGCTGCCGAGCAGGATATGGCCGGCCGAAATCGACTGATTGATCAGCAGCCAGAGAGCAAGAAGCGACAAGGAGAGTAGCGGATAGGGAAACCAGTAGCGCATGGCTTAATCCCCACCCGTCGGTCCGGCGCGCGGCGCCGACATCACCCGGCCGATGTAGTTTTGCGGTTCGGCCAGCGCCTTGGCTGTGGCATCCATATAGCGCATTGCCGAGCCGGCCTGCAGGCTCAAGAAGGCGCAAACCGCCAAGAGCATGAGGACCGGGGCGATCTCGATCAGGAAGACGCGCGGAATCGTGCCCTCGATCGAGGTCCAGAAGGTGCGGATGCCGACGCGGTTCATCGCGATCATCGCGGCGAGACCAGACAGGATGAGCAGGGCAGTATAGGTCCATTCCGCTCCCGAAACCGGCGCATCGCCGCCGAAGCTGTCGGGATTGAACAGGCCATGCAGCATCGCGAATTTGGCAAGGAACCCGGAGAGCGGCGGCAGGCCCGAAAGCAGGATGGCGCAGGCGGAAAAGCAAAGGCCGAGAACAGCCACCGTGCCGGGCACGGCAACACTGACCTCCCTTTCCTCCTCGTTCTCGTCGATATCCCCATAGGCTTCCATCGTGACTGCCAGAACGTCGGCCCCGGCGTCGCGGGCGCGTTCCACCAGTTCGATCAGGAGAAACAAGGCGCAGATCGTCAGCGTCGAACTGACGAGATAGAACAGCGCGCCGCCGATGACGGCACCATTGCCGAGCCCGATGGCGGCGATCAGCGTGCCTGAGGAAACCAGCACGCAATAACCCGCCAGCCTGCCCATCGCCTGCGAGGCAAGGACGCCGATCGCTCCGAAACCGATGGTCAGCAAGCCTCCGTAGAGCAGGATCGATTGTCCGAACCCGGCGGAATTGCCGGCGTCGCTGCCGAAGAGCAGCAGGGAAAGCCGCAGGAGGATATAGACGCCGACCTTGGTGAGAATGGCGAAGATCGCGGCGACCGGCGGCGTTGCGGCCGAATAGGCCGCAGGCAACCAGAAGCCGAGTGGCCACATGCCGGCCTTGACGAGGAAGGCGATGCCGAGAAGGGCAGCACCCGCCTCCATCAGCATCCGGCTTTCCGGGCCGATCGTTCCGATCCGCAGTGCAAGATCGGCCATGTTGAGCGTGCCGGTCGCCCCATAGATCATGCTGACGCCGATCAGGAACAGCGAGGATGCGGCGAGGTTGACGGCAATGTAGTGCAGGCCGGCCTTCACGCGCATTGGTCCGGAGCCATGCAGCAACAGGCCATAGGAGGCGGCCAGCATCATTTCGAAGAAGACGAACAGGTTGAAGAGGTCGCCGGTCAGAAAGGCTCCGTTCAGCCCGGCCAGCATGAGTTGGACCAGTGAATGAAAATGGTGCCCCGCCCGGTGCCATTTGGACATCGAGAACACCTGCGTCGCAAGCGCCAGGACCGAGGTCAATACGAGCATGAGGGCAGACAGGCGGTCGAGCACGAGGACAATGCCGAAGGGCGCCGGCCAGTTGCCGAGCAGATAGACGATCGCGCCGGAATCTCCATCGCCGGACGTGGCCGCCGCCCTCATGAGAATGACACCGGCAAAAAAGACCGCGATGGTCGAGGCAAAACCCAAGACGCCTTTCAGCGTGCGATTGCGCTCATCGACGGGGATCAAAACCGCCGCTGTTACCAGCGGCAGCAGGATCGGCAGAACGATCAGGTGATGAAGCCAGTTCACGCTGCCTTACTCCCTGCCGTCCACATGGTCGGTTCCGGTGAAGCCGCGCGAGGCGAGCAGCACCACGAGGAAGAGCGCCGTCATGGCAAAGCCGATGACGATGGCGGTCAACACCAACGCCTGGGGAATGGGATCGGTGTGCGTCAAAAGCCCGCCGGTGCCGCCCGGTTCCAACAGTGGCGGCGCATTCACTCTGAGGCGGCCCATGCCGAAGATGAAGAGATTGACGGCATAGGACAGCAGCGACAGGCCGATGATGACTTGATAGGTGCGCGGCCGGAACAGGAGCCAGACGCCGGAAGCGGTGAGCACGCCAATGCCCGCTGAGAGCACGAGTTCCATTACGCGGTCTCCTTTGCAGCAGCTCTCGCGGCCCGGATGGCCTGCGCCCGCGGTGCGCGTACGGACTGGTGGGCGAGCGCGATCAGGATCAGCACGGTGGCACCCAGCACGAGCGAAAAGACGCCGAGATCGAAGAGGATCGCGCTGGCCAGCGGTATCTTGCCGATGATGGGGAGCGAGACGTATTGGGCATGCGAGGTGAGGAACGGATAGCCGAACAGCCATGAACCAAGGCCTGTCGCCGTGGCAATGACAAGGCCGATCGCCATCCAGCGCAGTGGGTGGATGCGCAGCCGTTCCTCGACCCAGCGGGTGCCGCCGGCCATGTACTGGAGAATGAAGCCGATCGACATGGCGATGCCGGCCGCGAAACCGCCGCCCGGCAGGTCATGGCCGCGGAAGAACAGGAAGGCTGCCAGCATGCCGATAACGGGGAACATCCAGCGCATGATGACCGAAGGGACCAGCAGGTATTCGGCGATGCTGTCGCCGGTCTTGCGGTCCGGGTGTTCGTCGTCGAAAGCATTCTGCAGACGCTGCTGTTCGGGCGTTTCCAGGCTCTCAGTTGCCGGGCGGAAGCGCAGGAGCAACGCGAACACCGTCAGCGCGACGATGCAGAGCACGGCGATTTCGCCAAGCGTGTCGAAGCCGCGGAAATCGACGAGGATAACGTTGACGACATTAGTGCCGCCGCCCTCTTTATAAGCGCGCTCGAGAAAATAGCTCGAAATCGCTTCGGGCATCTCGCGGCTCATCATCGTGTAGGAGACGAGCATCATGCCGATACCGGAAAACAAGGCGATCACGAGATCCCGCAAGCGGCGCAAGCGTACGGGCATCGTCATCATTCCAGGATCGTCAGGGTCTTCAATCCGCTTCGGTAGCCAGCGTAGGCCGAGCAGGATCAGTACCGTGGTGACAATCTCGACGAGCAACTGCGTGACTGCGAGATCGGGCGCCGAAAGCCAAACGAATGTGATGCAGGTGACAAGCCCGGCGCCGCCAAGCAAGACGAGGGCCGCCAGCCGGTGGAATTTCGCCTGATAGGCAGCGCCGACGGCGCAGATCATGCCGATCAGCCAGATCAGCGCAAAGGCGGGATCGATGCTGCGCAGAGCGAACGCTGCCGGTTTGAACCCTTGCGTCAGCAGCGTGATCGAGCCAGCGAGCAAAGCAACGGCAATCAGGATGCGCATCTGCGGCTGCAGACGGCGCGTGCCTGCCCGCATCTCAATCGACCGCGCCCATTTCCACGACAGCGTGACGAGCACGCGCTCGAAGATGCGCTGGCCCTCGAGACGACGGAAGAAGGGTGGACCCTCGACGCTGGTGGCGAGATAGGACTTCATGGTCAGGAACAGGCCGACGCCGCCGACAAGCGCGATCAAGCTCATCAGCAGCGGCAGGTTCCAGCCATGCCAGACCGCGAGGCTGTAGACCGGCGTTGCTTCGCCGAGCACCGATTTGACGGCCGTATGCAGGAAGGGGCCGATCGTCCAGGAGGGGACGATACCAACGACGAGGCAGGCGAGCACCAGGAACTCGATCGGTGCGCGCATCCAGCGCGGCGGCTCGTGCGGCATCTTGGGCAGGTCGTGAGGCGCCGGGCCGAAGAAGACGCTGTGGATGAAGCGCAGCGAATAGGTGACGGCAAACATGCTCGCCAGTGTCGCGACATAGGGCGTCACCGTGTCAAGGATGTTGTATTTGTGCGTTTCGATCGCCTCGGCGAAGAACATTTCCTTCGACAGGAAGCCGTTCAGCAGCGGCACGCCGGCCATCGAGGCGCTGGCGACCATGGCAAGCGTCGCGGTGAACGGCATGTATTTGAAGAGGCCACTCAGCCGCCGCATGTCGCGCGTGCCCGTTTCATGGTCGATGATCCCCGCGGCCATGAACAGCGATGCCTTGAAGGTCGCGTGGTTCATCGTGTGGAATATGGCGGCGACCGCCGCCAGCGGGCTGCCGAGGCTGAGCAGCACAGTGATCAGGCCGAGATGGCTGATCGTCGAATAGGCGAGCAGGCCCTTCATGTCCTGCTGGAAGATCGCAAAATAGGCCCCGAGCAGCAGCGTACTCAGCCCCGCCAGACCGACGATCCAGAACCAGGCGTCGGTGCCAGCCATGACCGGCCAGAGCCGGGTGAGCAGGAAGATGCCGGCTTTGACGAGGGTTGCCGAATGCAGATAGGCCGAGACCGGCGTCGGAGCGGCCATGGCATGCGGCAGCCAGAAATGGAACGGGAACTGTGCACTCTTGGTCAGGGCGCCGAGCAGAATGAGGATTAGCACGGTCGTATAGAGCGGATCGTTGCGGATCACGTCGCCCGATGAGAGCACTATATCGAGATCGTAACTCCCGACGATATGGCCGATAAGCATCAGCCCGACGAACATGCACAGCCCGCCGGTGCCGGTGACCGTCAGCGCCATGCGGGCGCCTTCGCGGGCATGCGCATTCTGGTGCCAGTACCCGATCAGCAGGAAGGAGATAATGCTTGTCAATTCCCAGAAGATCGCCAGCAGCACGAGATTTCCGGAAAGGACGAGGCCGAGCATCGCGCCCATGAAGGCGAGGAACAGCGAAAAAAAGCGCGGCACGGGATCGCTGGTCGACATGTAGTAACGGGCGTAGACGACCACGAGCAGGCCGATCGCCGCCACCAGGCTCGCAAACATCCAGGCAAAACCATCCATGCGCAGGGTGAAATTCAGCCCGAGTTCCGGAAGCCAGTTCACATCGTAGCGAAGGACCTCGCCGGATGCGACGATCGGATAGAGAGCCGCAGCCGCCGCTAGGCAAAAGAGGGCGACGCCTCCGGAAAGCCAGGCGGCGGGCGTGCCCTTGTCGGTCGGAATGCAGATTGCCGCGAGGCTTCCCGCGAAAGGTGCGAGGGCGAGGAACAGAAGCAATGTTTGCGCGATCTCGATGTGCCCGTTTCCTCAAATCTTTCCGACTGAAAGGACCGCGACAGGCCCGCGAATACCATAGCCTTCGCGAGCTGTGGCGGATGTCCGAAGCGCGCCGCGAACGGTGCAGGGACCTACTGCATGGTTTCTTAAATCGGAATCGATTCAAGGACAAAACTATGCAGCACTTTAAAGTGCTACAGCGTCCGTTGCGCGTCTTAGCTGACGCGCGGCGCTGTAGTGTTTTATGTGTGATTTCGGCAGTAATGCCAACCCGTCGCCACTATAAAATCCGCAACCTGCGGCAATTGGTTTCGATGGGCATTTCGGGAAATATTCGGGCGCGATTTTTTGTAACAGAATGTAATTGCCCGTGGCCGGAAATGTTTCGACACCGAAAACGACCGTGGCGGCCGGCCCCATTTGTGTCCTGAAAGAACTGCGAGGATAGTGTTGCGGTCCCATCGATGCAGCAAACGAAAACGCGGCTGATCGAATCAGCCGCGCTCTTGATTTTCATGTCTGCGTCGTCAGTAAGCTGCGGCGGTTTTGGTTTCGCTGGTCTTATTGTCCGGCGGTTCGATGGCCGAGCCCCCGCCGATGGCGACGTTCAGGGAGACGTAGCTGGTGGCCAGGTTGCGGATGCTGGCTGCGAGCGAGACACGCGACGCGGCGAGCGAGCGTTCCGCATCGAGCACGTCGAGCAGCGACGTTGCGCCGCCCTTGTAGCTCTCGCGTGCCAGCCCCAGCGCCTCCTCGGAGGAATCGACGACCTTGCGCAGTGCTGCAACGGTCTCGTAGTTATTGCGCAGCGCGACCAGCGAGTTCTCGACCTCCTCGATGCCGGTCAAGACCGTCTGCTTCCAGGCGAGATACTGCTGTTGAGCGGCGGATTTGGCGATATCGACATTGGCCCTCAGCCGGCCGCCGTTGAAGATCGGTATGTTGAGGCTCGGACCGAAGGACCAGGCGCCGAGGCCGCCGCTGGCAGCGGAAGCAACGATGCGAGAGCCATCGATGGTGCCGCTCAGCGTCAGGCTCGGATAGAGCTGGGCTTCAGCGACGCCGATCGAGGCCGTGGCAGCCGCCAGTTGGCGTTCTGCACGGCGAATGTCCGGACGGTTGCGGACCAAGTCGGCGGGAATACCGATCTTGGTGTTATAGCGCGGCCAGGGTTGCGCCGAACCCTTACGCAGGTCGGCGGTCACTGATGTCGCCGGCAGACCGAGCAGGGTGGCGATATGGTTTGCTGCCTGATTGAACCCCGTTTGATAGCCAGGCAGTTCGGCAAGTGTCGTATTGACGAGACCTTCGGCCTGAACCACGTCGAGGCTCGATGCGGCACCCGCCGCCTTGATGTCCTCCGTCAGCTTCAGGGTCTCGCGCCGTGAGGCGAGGCTCTGCTGCTGCAGTGCGTAGGCTTCCTGGTTATAGCGCGCCTCGATGTAAGTGGTGGCCAGGTCGGACAGGTAGGCGAGGCGGGCGACATTGACGTCATCGTAGGCGGCGTCGAGCGATGCATTCGCCGATTCCCTGGCACGGCGATACTGGCCGAACAGATCGATCAGCCAAGAGGCGTCCGCGCCGGCGGAAAGCGTTTTGGTCTCTGTGTGACCACCTCCAATGAAGGAACCATCCTGTCCTTCGGCGGAGGCCGACCCGCCCGCGTTGACTTGCGGCAGACCGCCGGCGCCGGCGACGACAACGTTGGCGCGCGCTTCGATGATGCGCTCCAGCGACTGCTGGACATCAAGGTTTTCGCCCATGCCCCGGGCGACGAGGCTGTTCAATCTCTTGTCGCGGAAGGCTTCCCACCAGGGGTTGAGCGTTGCTTCGGCAGCTTCGGCCTGGCCACCTTGCGAGAATTTTGCCGGCAGTGCTGCGCCGGGGGCCTGGTAGTTGGGGCCGACAACGCAGCCGGAAAGAAGAAGAAGGCTCAAGGGAAAGAGCACTTTTACTGTTTTCATCTGGATCCCCATCCGGCCCGTCCCGAGCCGGTAACAAACGATTCACTTTGTCCGTCTTTAACATTTTCCGCGCCGCATGCGAGGGAACAATGCAAAGATCGGGGGCAAAAAGGGCCATCCCCAATGCCAGGTGTTTCCCAAGTGCCACGGCTTGGCGGTCCCGCCTCTGATTTCAAGGGCTATGGAGAAAATTTCCCGGCAGGCGGTCATTTTTCAGCCATCGTCCGTTTTCGGGCCAGCGGTTAGCCCGAATCACTAGCGACCAGGATGATCCATAAAGGTTGCGCGTATCTAAAGTTTTTCGATGCGGTATCGAATTGCGTCCGGCGTGGGTTGAAGGCCACGCTGCGAAGCTGAGGTTGCAGGGGCAACTTGTGTCCTGCAATCGCCTGCCGGATCAGGAGGATGTCACGCTGTGCTATGCGCGAATCACGACGAGCACGCGAATCAAGCCGCGAGCCACCGCCGCTCACGCGCAAAATTGGCGAGGTCGTTGGCGCTCATCGGCCGGGCAAAGGCATAGCCTTGCAGGCCATGACAACCCAGATCCTTGAGGATGCGGGCATGCTCCATTGTTTCGACGCCTTCGGCGATGACTTCGATGCCCAGCGACGTGCCGATGTCGATGATCGAGGCGACAAGCTGGCGCTGTTTCGCAGAGGTGAGGATCGGGATAACCAGTTGCCGGTCGATCTTGAGGCGGCGCGGCGTGAGCTTCAAAAGACTGACGATCGAGGCATAACCGGTGCCGAAGTCGTCGATCTCAATGTCGATGCCGAGATTCTTGATCTGCTCGATATTGGACAGAACCGTCATGTCGCTCTCGTCGAATGAAATCGATTCCAGCAATTCGAACGAGACTTTGCCCCTCGGAATAATCAGCTGGCTGAGGCGGTCGATCAGTTTCTCGTCGTGCAGCCGGTGATAGGAGAGATTGACGGATATCTTGGGAATATCGATGCTGCTCGCTTCCCAGCGGCGGGACTGGAACAGGGCCTGCTCGAGAATCCTCTGGTCGATCTCGGAAAGGACGTTGATGTCCTCAGCCGTCTTGAGGAAGGCGTGCGGCGCCAGCAATCCCTTGGTCGGGTGGTCCCATCGCGCCAGTGCCTCGGCGCCGATGATGTCCAGGCTGGCCGGGCAGAATTGGGGTTGGAAATAGGCGATGAACTCGTTTTGCTCGAGCCCCCGCAGGATTTCGTCCGCCGTCTGCTTCGTCTTGAAAACCGCCGTCTTCAGTGAATGGGCGAAAGCTTCGTGTCGGTTGCGGCCGCGGCGCTTTGCTTCGTAGAGCGCAATATCGGCGTTTACCAGTACGTGGGCCAGCGCCTCCTCCCGTTCCGCCTGGTGTGCGATGCCGATACTGACGCCGATGCGGCAGTCCTGATCCTTGTATTTGACCGGCACGCTCATGGCATCGATGATGCGCTGTGCGAGGGCGGCGTCATGGCCCTCGATGCCGCCCTTGCGGGAAATGATGACGAACTCGTCCCCGCCGATGCGGCCGACGAAATCGTCGTCTGCGGTGTTGTCGCGCAGGATCTGGGCTGCATGCCGCAGGATTTCGTCGCCGGCCGCGTGGCCGAGGGTGTCGTTGATTTCCTTGAAGCGATCGAGATCGATGTGGAAAATGCTGGCGAGGTCCTGCGTCGCGGCGCTGGAACGTCTATCGGCGAGAATCTCATCGAGGTAGCGCCGGTTCGGCAAGCCCGTCAGCGGATCATGCAGGGCATTGAATTCCATTCGATGCCGGGCAGCTTCCAGTTCGGCGCTGTGCGCCTCGGCCTGTCCTTTGGCCGCTTCGAGCCGCTCGCTGTTTTCGACATCGGTCGTCACGTCCCAGTTGACTCCGACGATTTTTTCTCGGCCACCGGCACCGGTATAGATCGAGCCTACCGCGCGGATATGTCGTGTGAGGTTGCCGGGCTGGCGAATGCGAAATTGCGAGATATAATTCGTGCCGTGGAGAAGTGCGTCGCTGAATTCCTCTTCGGCCCTCTGCAGGTCGTCCGGATGCAGCGCATCGCGCCAGTCCTCGTAGACCTCACGCACGTCCCCGTGCAGCCCGTAGAGTTCTTTCATCCGGTCGTCCCACAGGAGCTTGCCGGAGGAGATGTCGAGTTCCCAAATGCCGATCTGCGACACCTCGAGGGCGATATTCAGCCGATGGGACAGTTCCTGCAATTGGTCCTTGTTGTGCTCAAGCACCCGGATATTGCGTTGCCGCTCCTGCATCAGCCGGCCGGTAATGAACATCGGTACGAGGATGAAGAGACCGCCGAGCAGGACGAGGCTTCGGATCAGCCATGCGTTCGGCGGCGTGTCGTCCCACCCGCCCTTCGGTACGGCGCTGATCACCCAGGAACCGCCTGGCAGGAAGACATTGACTTCGACCGGATTGGCGCTTTTCACGGTGCTCTCGCCGTAAAACAACGCGCCCTCTTCGCCCAGGCCGTCGCGTCCGGAGATTGCGATGTCGAGGTCCAGTGTCTGCGAAAGAAGGCCGCTGTCCCGATAAAGCCGATCGACGTCGATGATAGCGGAGACGATCCCCCAGAAGCGGTTGGTTTCGCCGCCGACGGAAAGAGAGACCGGGAAGCGGCCGACCAGTCCCTTGCCGCCCTGAACCAGATCAAGCGGGCCGGCAAGCACCATTTTGCCCGAGGAGCGCACCCGCATTGCTGCGGTCCGCTGGTTGTCGTTTTTGCGGTAGTCGAGTCCCAAGGCCTTCTCGTTTCCCTGCACCGGATAGACGAGAGAGACGACGAGATTTGGAGCGGCTGCTATGTTGCGTAGCCGCGAGCGCTCGTTGAAAAGGTTGCGCGCCAGATCGGAGAACCGCTTCTGGGTCATGCCGGGCTCTGTCACAATCGTCGCGATCAGGCCGCGGACGAGTTGGATATCGCCATTGATATTGGCTTCCAGCCGCGAGCGGATCGGGCCTAGCTGGGCAGCCACGGCGGCGCGAGCCCTGGCGGCATGCACCGTGCGGTTTTGCTGCTCGGCAAACACCCCCGCCGTGACGACGATCACCAGAGCAACATAAGTCGGCAGATAGTTGGGTTTGAAAAACCGAACAATCCTTGACGTTTTAAATTCGGTCGACAGTTTCGAAAACACGCGAGCCCCAAAGCCGTTCTTCCAGCAATCGGACCGCATTGTCGCAAAGCCATCTTAACAATATGTGCCGCTATGTCCTGCTTTCAGGGTGCGCGCTTACTTGGATTTTTTCTTCTCCGGCAGTTTCTTGCGATCCGTTTCAGCCATTTCCTTGAGTTCCTTTTCCGACATGGATTTCTCCATGCTCTTGGAAGCACCCTTGAGCTCGGATTTCTTCATGTCGCCGCGCTTTGCGGAAAGGGCGGCGCCGGCCGCCTTTTGCTGGGCTTGGGATTTTGCAGGCATTGTCTTTCTCCCTTTGTCGAGATGCTGCCCATTTAACAATCGCCGGCCTAGATTGGTTCCCTGGCGGTTTCCATATCGCCGTCAGGCTGGCCGATCATCGCCAGAAGAGTTTCAAGCCGATCCGCCTCCCGCGGTGGTTTGTCCGTCCGGAGCCTGGAAATGCGCGGAAAACGCATGGCGACGCCGGACTTATGCCGGGGGGAAAAGTTGATGCCCTCGAAGGCAACCTCAACGACAAAACCATGGTCCGGCTCGGCCCGGATCGAGCGGACCGGACCGAACCGTTCGACGGTATTGTTGCGCACATAGCGATCGAGAACTTCGAGTTCCGCGTCGGTAAAACCGAAATAGGCCTTGCCAACCGGCACCAGCACGTCCTTGCCGTCGCTTTCCGTCCAGACGCCGAAGGTGAAGTCGGAGTAGTAGCTCGACCGCTTGCCGTGGCCTCGTTGGGCATACATCAGTACCGCGTCGACGTTGTACGGCTCGCGCTTCCACTTGAACCAGGGTCCCTTCGACCGGCCGGACGTATAGGGCGAATCCAGCCGCTTCAACATGATGCCTTCGATGACAGGATCAGGCGGATCGGCACGCAGCCGGTCGAGTTCCTCCCAACTCGAAAAGGGAACCAGCGGCGAAAGATCGAAACGGGACGGTTCTGCCTTTTCGATGAGCGCCGAAAGCGCCGCCCGCCGCGCCAGGAAACGTTCATGCCGGATATCGCGACGGCCGGCAAACAGCAGGTCGTAGCCGCGGATGAAGGCCGGATATTCCTCCAGCATCTTGCGGGTCACCGTCTTTCTGTTCAGCCGTTGCTGCAGGTCGGAGAAGGTCCGGGTGGCGCGATTGGTGCGCATGGTGCCGCCGACCAGCAGCTCGCCGTCGATGATGCCCTCGAAATCAGCCGCCTCCAGGATATCCGGGAAAGCACCGGAAATATCGTCGCCGCTGCGGGAATAGAGCCGGCGCATGCCTGCCAGACTGGCGAGCTGCACGCGGATGCCGTCCCATTTCCATTCGGCGGCATAGTCCTTGGGGTCGAGTGCTGCAAGATCATTGTCGCCAACCGGCGTTGCCAGCATGACGGCGTGGAAGACGGCCGGCATGTCGAGTTCCGGCTTGTCCGCCTTGCCGTCTAACCAGCGAAACAGCGCCGTATACGGCGGCGAGAGGCCATGCCAGAGCGTCTCGATCTCGGTTATATCGACTTTGCCCATGTCGGCGAGCGCCTGCTTGACAAGCCGTGCCGATACGCCGATGCGCAGGCCACCGGTGATGAGCTTGAGCAAGGCGAAGCGGCTTGATCCTTCGAGCTGATCAAGCAGGTTGCGGACGAGGCCATGCACGTTGGCGCGTCCGGCCATTTCCAGCTGGTGCATGACGCTGGCGAGCGAAACGTCCTGCACAGCCGTTTCGCGGCTGGATGGTCTTTCCCAGACCAGCGATATCGTCTCGGCGAGGTCGCCGATATAGTCATAGGAATAACGGAACAGGACCTCATCCATCCGCTCCAGCACCAGCTGCCGGAGCACGTTCGGCTTGACTGCCTTGAGCGTCAGGGTGCCGGCGATCGCCGCCAGTGCATAGCCGCGATCGGGATCCGGGGCGTTGCGAAAATAGTCGGCCATCAGCTTGATCTTGGCGTTTCGCTGCGGGGTAAGGACCAGCCTGTCTAGCAGTTCGGCGAAGGCGCGCATCGCTATTCCCCCTCGTCGTCGTAGCCGACGAGATGCAGCGGCCGGGCGGCGATGCCCTCAAGCTCGCACCAGCGCACCAGGGCCTCCTCGCGGCCGTGCGTCACCCAGACCTGCCCCGGACCGATCTCGCGAATGGTTTCGGTCAGTTCCGGCCAGTCGCAATGATCCGAAATAATCATAGGCAATTCGACGCCGCGCTGCTTCGCCCGCTGGCGCACCAGCATCCAGCCCGAGGCAAAGATCGCGACAGGATCAGGGAAACGGCGGGCCCACTTGTCGGCGAGGGCGGAAGGTGGGCCGATGATGACCGCTCCGGCAAAGGATTGTTTGTCCCCTACGTCGACGGTCGCCGGCCGAATGTCGCCAAGCTCTATGCCTTGGCTCCCGTAGTAATCGCAGAGCTTGCTCAGCGCGCCATGGATGAAGATCGGCGCGTCGTAGCCCGCTTCCCGCAGGAGGGCGATGACACGCTGGGCTTTGCCGAGTGCGTAGGCGCCGACCAGATGGGCGCGCTCCGGAAACTGCCGTAGTGAGTGGAGCAGTTTCGCGATTTCGCCACGATCGTCGGGATGGTGGAAGACCGGCAGGCCGAATGTAGCCTCGGAGATGAAGACATCGCACGGCACGAGTTCGAATGGCTGGCAGGTTGGGTCGCGGCGCCGCTTGTAGTCGCCGGAAACAACGATGCGCGTGCCGCCCGCCTCCACCGCGATCTGCGCCGAACCAAGCACATGCCCGGCGGGATGAAAGCTTGCGGTGACGTCGCCGATGGTGCTTCGCGCGCCGAGTTCGGCTGCTTGCGAACTGACGCAGAAGGCATCGCCATAGCGGATGCGCATGATGTCCAGCGTCTCGCGCGTCGCCAGCACATAGGTGTGGCCGGCACGCGCATGGTCCGCATGACCGTGGGTGATCAGCGCCTTTTCGACCGGTTGGACGGGATCGATATAAAAGCCGCCCTTCTCGCAGTAGAGACCCTTGGGCGTCGGATAAAGCAGGGTTTCCGGTTTCATGGAAACGAAGATAGCTGGCAATCGGCCGGCTGCCAGTTATCGCGGTGAATTTTTATGCCTTCAGGCTGCCGGGTTCAGCGCGAGGGTCTTCGAGATCAGGTCGAGCACCGCGTCCGCATCGATGGCCGTGCAAACGTTCTGGCTCGGCAGATTGTCCCAGGCGCTCGGGGGAAACAGATGATCGTCGGCCTTCTGGATCGTTTGGCCATCGGCGATGCCGCCGCAGACCACGCGGATCGCGCCGCTGCGCAGCGTGAAGAGATGCGGCGCGACGACGTAGACGCAGGCGCAGCTGTCATGGATCACCATGCCGTCCTCGACATGCTGCTCGTAGAAATCGATATAGAATTGCGAGATGTCGGAGAGCAGTTTCGCCCGTGTGCCGCCGGTCGCGACGATCGCCGCCAACCTTGCGCGTGTCATCACCGTCTGTTCGGTGACGTCGAGCCCAACGACCACGACCGGCCAGGGAGCCGTCATTACCGCGTCGGCGGCTTCGGGGTCGCCGTGGATATTGGCTTCGGCGGCAGGCGTGATGTTGCCGCGCATGTCGAAGGCGCCGCCCATGATGACGACTTCCTTGACGAGAACGGCAATGTCCGGATCGTCGCGCAGTGCCAGCGCCAGATTGGTCATCCGGCCGACGGCAACGAGGGTTACTTCTCCGGGATTGGCGCGCACGGCCTCGATGATGAAGCGATGCGCCGGCCGCGGATCGCAGCCAAGATCGACCGTTTCCGGCGCGCCGATATTGCCGAGGCCGTCGTGGCCATGGATGCCGGTCGGCCAATCGACATGCGGACGCGCCGGATTGAGCGTTTCGCCAAGTCCCCTGGCGACGGGGGCGGGGATGTTCCACTGCTGCTTCAGATACAGAGCGTTGCGCGTCGTGGTTTCGACCGAGGCATTGCCGAATACGGACGTAATTCCGATGAGGTCGATCTGCGGATGATTATGCAGGAACAGCAACGCCATCGCATCATCGACGCCGGGGTCCGTATCCAAAATTACCTTGTGCATGATATCTTCTTTTCTTTGTTTTGAAATGCTGCGGAACGCCGCGACTGAAATCGGCATGGCCGTCAAAAGTCAACCGGGCAATGGTGTGCCGAGCGTTACTGGAAACGCTTGATGCTGAAGGGGGCGAGATCCGGCTTCTCGCCGGAATTCAGAAGCTCGGTGATCTTCCTGCCGGTTATCGCCGAAAGTGTCAGGCCGAGATGGCCGTGGCCGAAGGCGAGCGCGATGCGCGGGTCGGCCGGGCAGAGGCTGATGACGGGCAGCGAGTCCGGCGTCGAAGGCCGACGACCCATCCACTCCGTACCGCCGGTCTCCGGCAGGCTTGGAACGTAGCGCCGCATCTTCTGGCGCATGGCGGCGGCGCGGGCAAAATTGGCCGGCGCGTCCGGCTTGGCCAGTTCCACCGCGCCGCCGACGCGCAGGGCGTTCTCAAGCGGCGTGGCGACGAAGCCATGTTCGGCGAAGAATACAGGCAGGTCCAGCGTCACCTGCGGATTGGTGAACGTGGTGTTGTAGCCGCGCTCGGTCTCGAGCAGGACCTTCAGGCCGAGACCGCGCACCAGCGTCCGCGACCACACGCCGGCCGCTATGACGACCTTGTCGAAGGTGGCGGGAGCCCCGTCCCTGACGAGGAAGGTGACGCCGTTGGCCTCCTGCCGAACGCTTTCCACTTCGGCATCGACAAGCGTGCCGCGCTGGCGGATATTAGCCTGAAGGTGTCTCAGCAGAGTGAGCGGGTCGAGGAAAGTCTGGTAGCCTGCGGAAAAGACGCCGCCGGCAAAGTTGCCTTCAAGCGCCGGTGCGCGGGCCCGGGCCTGTTTGGTATCGAGTTTTTCGACCGTATGCCCAAGCAGCGCCGCGTTCTCGCTTGCGCGGCGAAAGGCAGTGTCAACGGCCTTTTCGCTGTCGAATATCGTCAGCGCACCGGTCGGCTTCATGTGCCCGGAAAGGCCGGTCATGCGGGCAAGGTCGCCGTGTGCGCCAAGGGCCTCGCGCATCAGTCCCAGCAGTGCCTTGCGCGAGCGCTCTACGTTTGCGGGCGTTGCGGCCATCAACAGGTTCGCCAGCCAGGGCGTCAGCGCAGGCAGGTCCTGCCAACGCAGGGTGAGCGGCCCGAGTGGATCGAGCAGCCATCTCGGCGCCGACAGGATCATGTCAGGACGTGCCAGCGGATCGATTTCGGGTACGGCGAGGATGCCTGCATTCCCGACCGAAGCGGGTAGTCCGCCCACGTCTTTTTCGAACACCGTGACGTCGTGACCCTGCTCGATCAGGTGAATCGCGGTGGCGCATCCGATGACGCCTGCTCCTGCGATACCAATATGCGCCATGTTCTACCCCGACCCTACCTGGTGCCTGTGCCTGTCTTCACCCGCCATAGGGTTTCGATCAAGCCATCTCTCCAGATTTTCACTGCAATTTCCCTGTTCCAATCGGAACAGCGTGCAACCTTTGCTTTTGAGAGGATCGGTTTCAGAAGAAGGGATTGGCCCTTCTTGATAATCGAAGGAGAAACGGCATGCGCAAGATTATACCTTTCGTCCTCATCCTCGCCACCGCCATGGGCTCGATCGCCGTTCAGGAGGCCGCGGCGAAGGGCGGCGACAACGGCCGGGGCGGCCGCAGCGGCGGCGAAAGCATGGGGTCACGAGAACACGTCTTCACGCACTATAAGAACCCAAACAAGCGTTACCGGAAGGATCTTTGTACGGTCAATGGAACCTCCGGGATGGTCTACGACCAGGACCTGCGCGGCTGGCGCCGCGTGCCGAGCTGCAGCGGCCGCTATTTTTTCGACTGACAGTCCAGTTCGATCATCTGTCTTCGCGGCGACCGGCATGATGCCGGCTGCCGCGAAATTGTCCTTATACCGGAAATCGCCGCCAAGGGCGTTTAAACTTCCGAAACATCGCCAGCGTAGACTGTCGTCTCGTTTCACAATGGTTGGAGTTGAACGAATGACGGAGCGGCGCGCGTGAAGTCGATCTTCAAGAAGATACGTCTGCCCCGAAAGGTCATGTTCGTCATTGCCGGGGGGCTGGTCCTGTCCGGCGCATCCGGCGCGTTTGCCGTCTATTCCGGCACGGATGCGCTTCTGGGTGTCGGCAAGGGAAAAGCCCCTTCGCGCTCGGGCCTTGCGTGCACCACCGTGGATACGCTGAAAATGCGACGCAACGGCCAGCGCTGGATCCGCAAATTTGTGAGCACGGAGACTGCGGACGGTGTTGATCGCGTGCGCACCGCCTTGCGGATCACCGGTCTGCTTGCCAAGGCAGAAAAGGCCGATCTCTACCAGGTCGTCGTTCTCGACCAGGCCGGACCGCAGGATCGCGCCGAGCGTCGCGGACCCGCCATCGGTGCGGAAGTGCTGTTCGCGCCCGATCCGACCAGGATGCCGGGCATGAGCACGCCGTTTGTCGCCCGCTATAAAGAGGGCAGGGCGAATACGGTCGGCCTGTTCCATGGCCGCGACATCGCTCTCTTGACAGACGATATCGAGAGCACGATGACGGCGATGGACGACACGACCGATTGTTTCGATCCCATCGCTGCAGCAGCGGCGGCCGCCGCCGGATCGGCGTCGGCTGCGCATGGCGAAGAGGCTGCCGCCGGTCACGGCGAGGTAACCGTGGAGGATGGGGCCGGTGCCACGATCGAGGCCGAAGAAAAGGGCTTCTTCGGCGCGATGATGGCAATGATCTGGGGCGGCAGCGCCGAACCGGCCGCAGAGGTGCCAGCGGATCATTCGGCCGACAAGCCGAAAAGCGAAGCGGTCGGCCATTAAAAGGCGGGCCGTCGCTCGCACCGCTAGTGGGGCGATTGCGGCCGAAACGGCCCCGTGGATTCTCCCGGCGCAGGTCGATCGTGGCGTTCCGGTCTCAAACTACGGCGCTGCCGGCGATGAAGGCAAGAACCACAAAGATCAGGAAGATGATCAGGGCGATGGCGAACAATACGCGCGCTATCGTCGCGGTTGCGGCCGAGATCCCGGAAAAGCCGAGAAAGCCCGTGATCAGGGAGATGACCAGGAAGATAAGCGCCCATTTCAGCATGGAGGGTTCCTTTACCGATTCTGCCCGGATTGACGCGCGGCATTGGGAAAAGTTCCATGGGCCGGAAATAGGTACGCCGCCGTGTCATCACGGCGGCGCGCTGATAGCCGAGAATTACGTCCTCAGTCCGCCTTGCTGCGGCGAGCCGGGAACAGGATGATGTCGCGGATCGACGGCGCGTTGGTGAGCAGCATGATCAACCGGTCGACGCCGATGCCGAGACCGCCGGCGGGCGGCATGCCCTGGTCGATGGCGTCGAGGAATTCATCGTCCAGCTGTTTTGCCTTTTCGCCGCGGGCGTGGGCCTGTTCGAGCTGTTCGACCATGCGGGCGCGCTGCTCTTCCGGATCGTTGAGTTCCGAAAAGGCGTTGCCCAGTTCCCAGGTGTTGCAATAGGTCTCGAAGCGCTCGACGAGGCGCGGCTCGCCCGGTACCTCCTTGGCAAAGGGCGAGATGTCCTTCGGGAAATGCGTGACATGGGCCGGCTGGATCAGTGTCGGCTCGACCTTCTCCTCGAAGATGAAGGCCAGGCATTCGCCCCAGGTCGCGTCCTTCTCGATTTCGAAACCGGCGGCCTTGGCGGCCGCGCGTGCTTCTTCGTCGGTCTTGATTGCCAGGAAGTCGATGCCGGTTGCTTCCCTGACGGCTTCCGGCATTGGCACGCGACGGAACGGACCCTTGAAGGACATTTCCTTGTCGCCGAACATGAATTCCGTCGAACCATGGATTTTCATCGCCAACTCTGAGAACAGCCGCTCGACGAGGTCCATGATGTCCTCGTAATCGGCATAGGCCCAGTAGCATTCCATCATGGTGAATTCGGGATTGTGTCGGGTGGAGACGCCTTCGTTGCGGAAGTTGCGGTTGATCTCGAACACCTTGTCGGTGAGGCCCGAGACCAGCGTGCGCTTCAGGTAAAGCTCGGGCGCGATGCGCAGGAACATGTCGAGCTTCAGCGTGTTGTGGTGCGTCTTGAAGGGCTCTGCGGTTGCGCCGCCATAGACCGAATGCAGCATCGGCGTCTCGACTTCCATGAAGCCGTCATTCTCCATGAAGCGGCGGATGCCGGAGACGATCTTCGAACGCTGCTGGAAGCGCAGCTTCGACTCGTCATTGGTCATGATGTCGAGGTGGCGCTTGCGATAGCGCAGCTCGATGTCGGACAGACCATGCCACTTTTCCGGCATCGGCAGCAGCGACTTGGTCAACATGATGATCTCTTGCGCATTGATCGTCAGTTCGCCGCGCTTGGTGCGGCGCACAACGCCGGTCACGCCGATGATGTCGCCGATGTCGATCATCGGCAGCAGCGCGCGCGCTTCTTCCGGGGTCGTGTCCTTGTGGGAAAAGATCTGGATCTTGCCGGAGGCATCGCGGATATCCATGAACATGCCCGAATTGCGCGAGGAATAGACGCGACCGGCGACGGTGACGACGTCCTGCGTTTCGGTGTCAGGCTCGAGGCCTTCGTATTTTTCCGCCAGCTCGCCATTGGTGATCGTGCGGTGGAAATGCGCCGGATAGACATCGCCGATCTGCTCGCGCAGCAGCTTCAGCTTTTGGGCGCGCACTTCGGTCACGTCGGAGGAGAGGGCTGTTTCCTGGATCTTGTTGTTCATCGTCTTTTCCTTACTTGCCGCTGCCCGCCATCGAGGCGACGACCTGGCCGGCGACCTTCAGGCGCTGGCGCACGACCGAGCGGCCAAGGATCGCCATGGAATCAAAGAGCGGCAGCGAGCGCGACGAGCCGGAAACGGCCACGAAAAGCGGCGCCACCACGACCTTCAGCTTCTTGCCGAGACGATCGGCGATCGCGCGTAACTCCGCTTCGATCGACTCGACGTTCCATTCGAGGATCTTTTCGAGATCCGGCTGGACCGTGTTGAAGATTTCAACCAGTTCTTCCGGCGCCGATTTGATCTTGGCAAAAGACGAAGCATCGATGCCGAGATCGGACTTGAACAGGAAGCCCGCGAGATCCGGCAGTTCGCCGAGCTTGGAGATGCGCGACTGCGAAAGTTTCAGGCCCTGCTTGATGCGGTCGTTTTCCATCGCCCAGGAGAGCACGCGGGCGGCAAACTCTTCCTCCGTCAGGCCTTCACGCAGCCAGCGGCCGTTCAGCCAATCGAGCTTCTGGATATCGAAGATCGCGCCGGCCTTCGAGAGGTTGGCCGGGTCGAATTTTTCGGCGAGCTGATCCATGCTCAGCATTTCCTCGCCCTCGGCGATCTGGATGAAGAACAGGCCGAGGAAGTTCATCAGCGCTTCCGGCAGATAGCCGAGCGCGGTGTAGTAGGAGATCGAGGTCGGGTTCTTGCGCTTCGACAATTTCGACTTGTCGGCATTTCGCATCAGAGACAGGTGCATGAACACCGGCGGCTCAAGACCGAGATACTGGTAGATCAGGATGTGCTTCGGCACCGAGGACAGCCATTCCTCGCCGCGCGCCACGTGGGTGATCTTCATCAGATGGTCGTCGACGACGTTGGCCATGTGATAGGTCGGCATGCCGTCGGCCTTGAGCAGCACCTGCATGTCGACGGCATCCCACGGAATATCGACTTCGCCGTAGACGCCGTCGACGAACTTGCAGGAGCCTTCGGCCGGGATCTTCATGCGCACGACATGCGGCTCGCCGCTCGCGACCCGGGAGGTCACTTCCTCGGCGGAAAGATGCAGGCAGAGGCCATCATACTTCGGCGGCTTGCCGGCAGCGCGCTGCGCCTCGCGCATTTCTGTCAGCCGCTCGGGCGTGCAGAAACAGCGGAAGCCGTGACCGGCCTCGACGATCTTCTCGACATAGGGCTTGTAGAGGTCCTTGCGATCGCTCTGGCGGTAAGGGCCATAGGGACCGCCGATATCCGGACCTTCCGACCATTTCAGACCGCACCATTTCAGCGCATCTAGCACCTTCTGTTCGAACTCCGGCGTCGACCGGGTCGCGTCGGTGTCCTCGATGCGCAGGATGAACTCGCCGCCCTGTTTCTGCGCGAAGAGGTAATTGAACAACGCGATATAGGCGGTGCCGACATGGGGTTCGCCGGTGGGAGAAGGTGCGATGCGCACCCGGACTGGTCTGTCTGTCATGATCCTGGCCCGTGCTTTACGTGCTTTCGGCCCTGCTGCCGGAGAATGCTGTCCGGATGCGAAGGCGCATGCTTTTAAGGGAAGGAAGTGCCCGATTGATGCCTGAAATGGCGGAAAATACCGGAAATTCCATTTGGCTGGCGTGAGACCATATTCAAAAGGGCGCGTCAAGGAAAACTGCGCCTCGATGGGCCTTACCAGCCTTTCAAAAGGCAGTTGACAAAATCGCCGATGCGATTTATTTAACCAAAAAGTTAATTAACTTGATGGTTTAATAGAAATGACGCCCGATCGCCTTAGCACGACCCTCTCGGCACTCGCCGACCCGACGCGCCGGGCGATCCTGGCGCGGCTGGCATCGGGGCAGGCATCGGTCAACGAACTGGCCGAGCCCTTCGCGATGAGCCTGCCTGCGGTTTCCAAGCACCTGAAGGTGCTGGAAAAGGCAGGGCTGATCAGCCGCGGCAGGGAGGCGCAGTGGCGCCCCTGCAAGCTGGAGGCGGGGCCGCTCAAGGACTTGAACGCCTGGCTTGAAAACTACCGCCGCTTTTGGGACGAGAGCTTCGACAGGCTCGATCTCTATCTGCAGAAGCTTCAAAGGGGAGATGAGAATGACCGCAAGAGCTGAATTCGTGCCGGCCGATAAGGCGAACCTCGTATTGACCCGGACGTTCAATGCTCCGGCGGCGCTGGTCTACAAGGTCTGGACGGACCCGTATCACCTCGCTCAGTGGTGGGGGCCGCATTGCTTTACCAACCCTGTCTGCGAGGTCGACCTCAGGCCGGGCGGTGTCATCCGCATCCATATGAAGGGTCCTGACGGGCGTATGTATCCGTCGAACGGCACCTTCAAGGAGGTCGTTGAAAATGAGCGCCTGGTCTTCACCAGCACCTATGACGGCGAGGACGGCGTCACCATGCTGGAAGCCCTCAATACGGTCACGTTCACCGAGAAGGACGGCAAGACAGAGTTGACCCTCCATGCGCAGGTGCTCAGGGCAACCGAAGCCATGGCCCCGGCGCTCGACGGTATGGAGGAAGGCTGGAGCCAGAGCCTCGAAAGGCTGGCAACGGTTGTCGCCGCTGCGGCGGATAACGCCGGCTGACTTTTTTGCTTACCCTGCCTGAAAGCACCTATCATCAATGCTTTCAGGCAGGTCTCAATCCATCCCGTTTCAGGAACCCGAATATGTTGAAAATTCTGCTGATTGCTGTCGCTGTCGTCGTTGTCTTGCTGCTTGCCGTCGTTGTTTTCGCCTCGACCAAGCCGGATGTCTTCCACGTCGAGCGAACGGCGACGATCAATGCGCCGCCGGAGAAAATCTTCCCGCTGATCAACGATTTCCACCAATGGCAGTCCTGGTCGCCCTATGAAAAGCTCGACCCATCGATGACCCGCTCGATCACCGGTGCTGAAAGCGGGCAGGGGGCCGTCTACGCATGGGATGGCAGCGGCAAGGCCGGGGCAGGGCGGATGGAGGTTGTCCAATCGGCGCCGTCCTCGAAAATCCTGATCAAGCTCGATTTCAGCCGCCCTTTCGAGGCCCACAACACGGCCACCTTCACGCTTGCGCCGGCGGCTCAAGGGACAACGGTGACGTGGTCGATGGACGGGGCGAGCCCGTTGATCGCCAAGATCATGGGCCTGTTCTTCAACATGGATCAGATGATCGGCAAGGACTTTGCGCAGGGCTTGGAAAACCTCAAGGCGATCGCGGAAAAATAGTCGAAAAGGGTGGAACTATTGCTGCCGTAGGCCGTTTTTCCGATGAGGAATGCGAGTCCGTGACAACCGGACGCGAGGGAATGGAGAACACGGAGATTTTTCCGGTTTCTCTTCGTGGCCAACGAAAAGGCAGACGAGCTCCTACCCCTTCGGCTTTGCATCCCTCACTGTGTGCAAACGTTGAAAAGCCTCGGGATGGGCGGTCCCGGGGCTTTTTCCCGCGCATGCGTTCCGGGGTCTCTTCCTGCAGAACGCGCCCGATGGAAACGGCACGAAGAGGCCGGGGCAGCCTGACCCCGGCTGTTCTCGCGTGATTACTGTTTCAGCGCCTTTTCCCTCTGCCGCTTGCGGCGAGACAGCATGTTGAGCACCTCGACCAGGGCCGAGAAGGCCATGGCGGCGTAGACGTAGCCCTTCGGGACATGGAAGCCGGCACCTTCGGCGATCAGTGTCGTGCCGATCATCAGGAGGAAGCCGAGCGCCAGCATGACGATGGTCGGGTTCTTCTCGATGAACCGGGCGAGCGGGCCAGAGGCGACCAGCATGACGGTGACGGCGAACACGACGGAAACCACCATGATCGGCAGATGCGGCGTCATGCCGACGGCAGTGATGATGCTGTCGACGGAAAAGACGAGGTCGAGCAACAGGATCTGGCCAATCGCGGCAGTAAAGCCGGTCGTCACGGAACTGGCGATGAAGTCTTCTTCGTGGTCCGCGGGATCGACGTTGTGGTGGATTTCCTTGGTGGCTTTCCAGACGAGGAACAGGCCACCGGCGATCAGGATCATGTCCTTCCAGGAGAAGCCGTGGCCGAAGGCCTCGAACACCGGCGTAGTCAATTGCACGATCCAGGCGACCGTGCCGAGCAGCGCAAGCCGCATCACCAGCGCAAGGCCGATGCCGATGCGGCGGGCGCTTTCGCGGTTTTCCGCCGGCAGCTTGTTGGTCAGGATCGAGATGAAAATGAGGTTGTCGATGCCGAGCACGACTTCCATGACGATCAGCGTGATCAGGGCGATCCAGGCAGTGGGATCTTGCATGAGGAGCAAAATGTCCTGCATCGGGGGTGGTTCCTTCCTCGATTCAAAGGGCACATAAGGGAGCCCGCGCAACCGGTGGGCAGCGCGGGCGAAAAGACTTCCCCTATGTATGCAGAATTTGCGCCGTGACAAGCGCTGAAGGCTGATCCGGCGGCTGTTGATACCGTTAATTCGTCACCGGAATCCATATTTCGGTCAGTCCCATGCCTGTTTGCGGGTCGAACCGTTCGTCATAACGCTCCATCAGGTCCGGAAGTCCGGTGTGCCTGTAGCCGGAAGAGGGCAGCCAGTCGGTGAAGATCGCATGGCTGGTGGCCTGGATGTCGGCGATGTGGCCGCGATGGGCAAACACCGCGTAGGTCTGGGCGGGAAGCTTCAGGCTTTGGAAACCGGCCGGCAACCCGTCGGTACCGCGCACTTCGACAGCGGTCATATATTGGAAGCTGGCGTCCTGGCCTTCTTCCTGCGTGCAGATGCCGTAGGCGACGTTGCCGGCCTGGCCCGGAATTTCGCCGAAATATGCATTGAACTGCTGCCATTGCGAGGGAATGCCGGCGTTGCCGCCATAGTCATAGGTCTGCTGCAGCCCTGCCATCAGCAGGGCTGGCTTGGTTTCAAAACGGGGTTCTTCCAGTTTGGTGAGAGGTGCTGTGTCCATGCGGATAGGCTCCATGAGGTCGAGATTGCCAATGTGCCCCCGGTTGCGGACTTCTTCCGGCGTCACGCCGAAATGATCGCGGAAGGCACGGGTGAAGGCTTCATGCGAGTTGTAGCCCGCATCAAGGGCGACTGCGAGGATGCTGGGTGCGCCATCGGCCAGCGCTGCGGCCGAAGCGCTGAGACGCCGGGCCCGGATATAACCACTGATCGACCGGCCTGTGGTCAGACCGAAGACACGCGACAGGTGATAGCGGGAGAGACCCGCCGTTTCCGCGATCTCATCCAGGGAAATTTCCTTGGCGAAATGGCTTTCGATGAACCACACCGCCCTGCCGATAGCATTCATCCCGCCTCCCGCAGTTAACCGTCCATGGTTTTAGCTCCAATCCCGCACCAGCATTTGATCGCGGTTGCTGGATGGCGAGATTACTGGCGCGAGCGGGCGATAGTACGGTCGCTTAGCGATTTTCCGGTTTGGAGCCGTAGCCCGCCTGGAACAATCTGACGGCCGAGGACGCGGCTTTTTCGATGTAGCTTCGCTCGGGTACCTCGGTCATTTCGCTGAACAGGCGGCGCTTCAACATGCCAGCCAGGCAGAGTTCAATGAATTGCCGGGCTGCCAGGTCGGTATCCTCGATGTCGAGCGCGCCGGCGGCGACCTGCCTGTCCAGATAGGCCTGAAGAACGGTGAAGCCGCTTTCCGGCGTCGCTGCGAAAAAGCGCTTGGCCAATTGAGGCATGCGATCGCTGACGCCCACCACCATGCGCATGGCGCGGATAGTGGGGTCAGCGGTCATGTGCGTGGTCAACGTCACGCCGAAGTCGAAAAGGGCCTCTTCGATCGCGTCGTGATCGTCGAGCGCATGCTTGATGGTCTGAACGACGCGGTTGCGCTCGCGTTCGATCATCGCCGCAAACAAATCTTCCTTATTTTCGAAGTAGACGTAGATGGTACCCTTCGACACGCCGGCTTCCCGCGTGATGTCGTTCATGCTGGCGGCGTCGAAGCCCATGCTCATGAAGACACGCTTGGCGCCATCGATGATCTGCCCACGCTTCGCCGGATCCTCGCCGGCGGCGCGGCGGCCTGGAAGGGCGCATGCGTCGGCAAGGTAGTTCTCACTGCCCACGGTCTTCGTCAAATTCTGTTCTGCCAATTTTTCGTCTTGTCCGGACATTGTTGTCTCGTTGAACTTTTTCGAACCGATCGGTTCGATTCCCCCTTGATATGTGATCGAATTGCCCCTATGTCAATCGAACTGAACGGTTCGGTTCGAATTCTCCCATATAGGACTGGTGACGCAATATGTCAGTTTCAAGCAAGACCGGTGCTGCGCATGTCCGCCCTGTCGGCGACGATTTCGAAGCTCCGAACGAACACATCGTGGCACCGGAAGCCAAGAGCGTAACCGAGCCTGCCGTAGAGGCGCAAGCGGAACCGCAGGCTGTCGTGGCTGAGGAAAAGCCGGCGCCGAAGCGCCGCAAGCTTCTGATGCCCATGATTGCCATCGCCGCGCTCGCTGCCGGCGGCTGGTATGGCTACGACTGGTGGACCAATGGCCGCTTCATGATCTCGACCGACGATGCCTATATCGAGGGTGATATCGCCTCGATCTCACCGAAAGTTTCCGGCTATGTCGAGAAGGTCAATGTGGTGGCCAACCAGCATGTGAAGGCTGGCGACCCGCTGATCACGCTCGATAAGGAAGACTACCGGATCGCCGCAGACCAGACGCAGGCGCAGATCGACACCGAAAAGCTGTCGCTGCAGCGTTTCGATGCCCAGATAGCCGGCGCCAAGGCCAGCCTGCAGCAGACGCAAGCCCAGAAAACCGCCCTTGAGGCGACCGTCCGGGGTGCCGAAATCACGCTCCGGCGTGCCAGCGACCTCCAGTCAAAGGCAGTCGGTACGGTCGCCTCCCTCGATAGCGCGCAGATCGCGCTCGACCAGGCCAGGGCCAACCTCGCCGGTGCGGATGCCAATATCATTGCCGCGAACGCCAACATCGCAGTCCTGGCCGCGCAGCGCGCCGAAGCCGAAAGCACCATCCGTTCGCTCGAACTCGCACGCGACAAGGCTGAGCGTGACCTGGGTTTCACGGTCCTGAAAGCGCCCTATGACGGTATTGTCGGCAACCTCGCCGTTCAGGACGGAGACCTGGTGTCCGCCGGCCAGCGGCTGGCTGCGCTTGTTCCGGTCGACCAGCTCTATATCGACGCCAATTTCAAGGAAACGCAGATCGCCCACATGGTTCCGGGATCGAAGGTCAATATCCATGTGGATGCTTTCGACGAGGAGCCGATCACCGGTACTGTCCAGTCGATCTCGCCGGCCTCCGGCTCGGTCTTCTCGCTGCTGCCGGCTGAAAATGCCACGGGCAATTTCACCAAGGTTATCCAGCGCGTACCGGTCCGCATCGTCTTCCCGAAGGACGTGCTGGACAGCGGCCGGTTACGCGCCGGCCTCAGCGTCGTCGTCGATGTCGATACCCGCACGGCGCCGCAGCAGCAGGATGTCGCCGCGGTCAAGTGATCGGCCGGCTTGAACGTTGAAGCTGCCACCGTAGGGGGCCCGCCGCATTGGTCTCTGCCGGTTTGCGGGAGGCGCTCGCGCCGGAAACGTTGATGTTTCTATTCTCATTTGGCCGCTCCGTTCGTTGCGACGAGCCGGGCCGGGAGCAAGAGTCGATGGCTGCCACTACTACAGCGGGTACGATCCCCCTCCCTGCGGCGGGTGCGGAAGAGCGGATGGATCCCAAACGCCTGATCGCCTTTTTCGCAATGGTTTTCGGCATGTTCATGTCGATTCTCGATATCCAAATCGTCTCGGCTTCACTCGCGGAAATCCAGGCGGGCCTGAGCGCCGGCTCCGATGAGGTCGCCTGGGTGCAGACGGCCTATCTGATCGCCGAAGTGATCATGATCCCGCTGTCGGGCACGCTGGCGCGCATCGTGTCCACCCGCGTCCTGTTTTCGGTTTCGGCCGCGGGTTTCACCATCGCCAGCGCGCTTGCCGCAACCGCCACCAATATCGACCAGATGATCGTCTATCGGGCGCTGCAGGGCTTTATCGGCGGCGGCATGATCCCGTCGGTTTTCGCGGCCGCCTTCACGATCTTCCCGCCCTCCAAGCGCAGCATGGTCTCGCCGATCATCGGCCTTGTCGCGACGCTCGCGCCGACCATCGGTCCGACGGTCGGCGGCTATCTCAGTCATGCCTTCTCCTGGCACTGGCTGTTCCTGGTCAACATCGTTCCCGGCATCATCGTCACGATCGTCACATGGAACTTCATCGATTTCGACAAGCCGGAACACGGCCTGATGAAGAAGTTTGACTGGTGGGGCCTCTTCTCCATGGCGGTGTTCCTCGGCTCGCTCGAATATGTGCTCGAGGAAGGCAATGCCAATGACTGGTTCAGCGACGAATATATCTTCATGGGCGCCATCGCATCGGCGATCGGTGCCCTGATCTTCTTCTACCGCGCCTTCAAGGTCGAGTTCCCGATTGTTGACCTCAGAGCCTTTGCCAATCGAAACTTCGCCTTCGGCTCGCTGTTCTCCTTCATCATGGGCATCGGGCTTTACGGGCTCACCTATCTCTATCCGCTCTATCTCGGCCGGATCCGCGGCTACGATTCGCTGATGATCGGCGAGACCATGTTCGTCTCGGGCCTTGCGATGTTCTGCACCGCGCCCGTCGCCGGCAAGCTCTCGACCAAGCTCGATCCGCGCGTGATGATGGCGATCGGCTTTGCCAGTTTCGCCACCGGCACCTGGCTGATGAGTCATCTCACGACAGACTGGGATTTCTACGAGCTTCTCGTCCCGCAGATCCTGCGCGGCTGCGGCTTGATGCTCTGCATGGTGCCGATCAACAATGTCGCGCTCGGCACGCTCTCTCCTGAACGCGTTCGCGCCGCGTCCGGCCTGTTCAACCTGACCCGCAACCTCGGCGGCGCTGTCGGCCTGGCAGCGATCAACACGATCCTGACCCAGCGCCAGGAAGAGCATTATGCCCGGCTGCAGGAGCATGTTCAGTGGGGCAACCCGGAAGCCATCGACCAGCTCAACAACATGGTCGCGAAATACAATTCGCACGGTCTCGATGGTGCAACGATCGCGATCCAGAAGCTCTCCGGCATGGTGCAGCAGCAGGCGACGATCCTCTCCTTCATCGACGTCTTCATAATCCTCACCTACCTGTTCGGAGCCCTGGTCGTATGCGCCTTTCTGATCAAGAAGCCGCAGGCAGCGCCAAGCGGCGGCGGGGGCGGTCACTGAGGATAATCGCCGCCGCGGACCGCCGTCTGTAGGCTTGAATCACCGGTGAGAATTGCCTGAAGACAATCCTTCAAGGCATTCTGCATGAATACGGTAGAACCTCGTCCGCCGCATTTTTTCGCGATCACTGCACGAAATGTCGATGCTCTAAAGGCGAGCCTTCTCGATCGGTATAAGCCGGTTACGACATTCATGGCGGCCTTGCGCTCGTCCTTTTAACAAATCACTATATGAATGGCGCGCTCGCGCAGGCGGCGCGGCGTTACGTTCACGAACACCTTTAGCAAACGACTTGCCCAGCGCGGCGCGAGGTGTCAAATCAAAGCGCTTTCAAAATGTGCAAAAAATTTTTCTGATTTACGTACCTCAAATTTTCCCTTAAGGGTTCTTGCGGAGGAAAAATGCGCCCCACAGTCCATGATATAGCCGCTGCGGCGGGGGTCAGCCTGGCGACCGTAGACAGGGTTTTGAACCAGCGCGCAGGCGTCCGCAACGTGACGCGCGAAAAGGTCGAGCAGGCGATAGAACGCATTGGCTTCGTCCGCGACGTCGCCGCGGCGAACCTCGCCAAAAGCCGTGTCTACCCTTTCGTCTTCATCCTGCCCTCTGGGGACAATTCCTTCATGCGCGGCCTTGAAGCGCACGTGCACGCGGCTATGGCCCGCGGACCGCTGGAGCGGATGGCGATTTCCATCGTCAAGGTTCCGGCCTTCAACGCCGAAGCTCTGGTTGGCGCACTGGACGAGGTCCGCGAGACGGCACCGGCGGGTGTGGCGGTGGTGGCCGTCGAATCCCCGGACGTGATTGCCGCCGTCAATCGCCTGCGGGCCGAGCGCATTCCGGTGGTGACGCTGGTTTCCGATCTGGCCGGCTCGGCGCGCGATCATTTCGCTGGCGTCGACAACGTCGCGGCAGGGCGAACGGCGGCAAGCCTGATGGGTCGTTTCCTTTGCAGCCGACCCGGACCGATCGCAGTGCTTGCGGGTTCGATGCGTGTGCGCGATCATCGCGAACGCCTCGACGGGTTTCGCGCGGTGATGGACAAGGACTTTCCCGGCCACATGCTGTTGCCGGCTATCGAGGGGCAGGATGACCCTGTTCTGACGGAAAAGCTTGTTGGCGCGGCGCTTGCCGCATCGCCCGGGACCGCCGGTATCTACAGCCTCGGCGCCGGCAATCGCGGCCTGATCACCGCCTTGAAACAGCGCGACAGTGCCCCGCCGGTCTGCGTCGTCGCCCATGAATTGACGCGGCATACGCGGGCGGCGCTGAATGAAGGGCTGATTGACGCCGTTCTCAACCAGGATGCCGGACATGAAGTGCGCAGCGCCATCCGTGTCCTGAAGGCCAAGGCCGATGGCGTCGCAGTCATCGAGGCACAGGAACGCATCTACATCGACATTTTCCTCAAGGACAATCTGCCCTTCGACGAAGGCGACGAAATGCAAAAGCCCGAACAGGGCGAAGAACGATAGGGAGACCTTCATGTATCTGGGGATCGACCTCGGCACGTCCGGGGTAAAGGCGTTGTTGATCGACGATGGCCAGCGGGTCATCGGGTCGGCATCCGCTGCTATGGACGTCGCGCGTCCGCATCCCGGCTGGTCGGAGCAGCATCCGGCCGATTGGATCCGGGCGACGGAGGAAGCGATCGCCGGGCTGAAGGCGTCCCACCCGGCAGAACTTGCCGGCGTCAAGGGCATCGGCCTTTCCGGACATATGCATGGGGCGACACTGCTCGATGATCAGGATAAAGTGCTGCGCCCTTGCATCCTCTGGAATGATACACGCAGCTTCAAACAGGCGGCGGCTCTTGATGCCGATCCGCAGTTCCGGGCCGTGACTGGCAACATAGTCTTTCCAGGGTTCACGGCCCCGAAGCTGGTCTGGGTCGCAGAGAACGAGCCGGAAATCTTCTGTAAAGTCCGCTGGGTGCTTTTGCCCAAGGACTACTTGCGTCTTTGGCTGACGGGCGAGCATATCTCCGAAATGTCGGATTCTGCCGGGACCTCCTGGCTGGATACCGGTAAGCGCGCCTGGTCGGAGAGCCTGCTTTCCGCAACCGGCCTCAAGGAGCGGCAGATGCCGGGCCTGGTCGAAGGCACCGAGGCGGGCGGCATGCTGAAAAACGATCTCGCCTCCCGGTGGGGCATGGGGCCGGGTGTCATCGTCGCCGGTGGTGCCGGGGACAATGCCGCCTCCGCCTGCGGCATGGGCACGGTCGGCGAGGGCCATGCCTTCGTCTCGCTCGGCACCTCCGGCGTGCTGTTCGCCGCCAATTCCAGCTACCTGCCCAATCCGGCAAGCGCCGTGCATGCCTTTTGCCACGCGCTTCCCGACACATGGCATCAGATGGGCGTGATCTTGTCGGCGACCGACGGGCTCAACTGGCACTCCGGCGTCACCGGCAAAAGCGCGGCGGAGCTGACCGCGGAACTCGGCGACTTGCTCAAGGCACCGTCCGGCGTGACCTTCCTGCCTTATCTTTCCGGCGAGCGCACGCCACACAACGATGCAGCTATTCGTGGCGTCTTTGCCGGGCTCGGTCATCAAAGCAGCCGTGTCGTCCTGACCCAGGCGGTGCTCGAAGGCGTGTCTTTTGCGCTGCGGGACAGCCTGGAAGCGTTGCGGGAAGCCGGCACCAAGCTGACCCGCGTCACCGCGATCGGCGGCGGCTCGCGCTCGCGCTACTGGCTGAAATCGATTGCAACCGCGCTCGGCATCCCCGTCGATATTCCGGCGGACGGCGACTTCGGCGCGGCCTTTGGTGCTGCCCGCCTCGGCCTTGTCTCCGCGACCAAAGCCGATCCATTGTCGGTTTTCACGGCCCCCGTCACCGCCGAAACCGTTCAGCCCGACGCGTCGCTGCGGGCGGCGTACGAAGATGCCTATCAGCGCTATCGCCGGCTCTATCCCGCGATCAAGTCTGTGACGTCCTAGTCGCCAGCCCCTCATCCGCGCGTCTAGTTCGACAAGAGGGCGGGCACCTTCTCCCCGTTCTCACGAGGAGAAGGGACAAGCGGCGGACTCGGTCGTCCCCTCTCCCCGCGTGCGGGGAGAGGGTTAGGGTGAGGGGCAGGCCACGGCGGCGAGGCAATCAATTGAGAAAACAACCAAGGAGACAACACCATGAGCACCGGTTTCTTCGGCGATATCGCCAAGATCAAATATGAAGGCCCCGAAAGCACTAATCCGCTGGCCTTCCGCCACTACCAGCCCGACGAGATCGTCCTCGGCAAGCGGATGGAAGACCATCTGCGCTTTGCCGTCGCCTACTGGCACACCTTCACCTGGCCGGGTGGCGACCCCTTCGGCGGCCAAACCTTCCTGCGTCCCTGGTTCGAGGACACGATGCAGGCCGCCAAGCTCAAGGCCGATGTGGCCTTCGAATTCTTCTCGCTGCTCGGCGCTCCCTACTATTGCTTCCATGACGCCGACGTGCGCCCTGAAGGCAAGAATTTTGCCGAGAACACCAGGAACCTCAACGAGATCGTCGACTATTTCGCGGAAAAGCAAGCCGCGACCGGCGTCAAGCTGCTCTGGGGCACGGCGAACCTCTTCTCCAACCGCCGATTCATGTCGGGTGCCGCGACCAATCCGGATCCGGACGTATTCGCGTTTTCGGCGGCGACAGTAAAGACCTGCATGGATGCGACGCAGAAACTTGCCGGCGAGAACTATGTTCTCTGGGGCGGCCGCGAAGGCTATGAAACCCTGCTCAACACCGACCTGAAGCGCGAGCTCGACCAGCTTGGCCGCTTCCTCAACCTCGTCGTCGAGTACAAGCATAAGATCGGCTTCAAGGGCACGATCCTGATCGAGCCGAAACCGCAGGAGCCGACCAAGCATCAGTACGACTACGACGTCGCGACCGTTTACGGCTTCCTCAAGAAGAACGGCCTCGAAAACGAAGTGAAGGTCAATATCGAGCAGGGCCACGCGATCCTTGCCGGCCATTCCTTCGAGCATGAACTGGCCCTCGCCAACGCGCTCGGCATCTTCGGCTCGATCGACATGAACCGCAACGACTACCAGTCCGGCTGGGATACCGATCAGTTCCCCAACAACGTTCCGGAAATGGCGCTCGCCTATTACCACGTGCTGGCAGGTGGCGGCTTTACGACCGGCGGCACCAACTTCGACGCCAAGCTGCGCCGCCAGTCGCTCGATCCGGCGGATCTTTTGATCGGCCATATCGGCGGCATGGATTGCTGCGCCCGCGGCCTGAGGGCGGCAGCAAGGATGATCGAGGACAAGGCGCTGTCGCAGCCGCTCGCCGATCGTTATGCCGGTTGGGATTCGGCCGAGAGCCAGAAAATGCTGCGCGGCGAATATTCGCTGGCGGAAATCGCTCATTACGTCGAAACCACGGATATCAACCCGCAGCCGAAATCCGGCAAGCAGGAACTCCTGGAAAACGTCGTCAACCGCTACGTTTGATCAAGATAATCCGGGAGATGGTGGATCACCGTCTCCCGGACAACGGCCTGAATGCCCGGCTGGATACCGAAATGGAATTGCCGCAGGGATCCTTGGCATTGGCGAACACATAGCCGTCGGCTTGATGCAGCGGTCCGAATTCAAGTCCTTCGCCCACGCATCGGGCACAAAAGGCCGTGACATCCTCGACATCGAAAACCATCTTCACCAGCGACTGGCCCATCTTCTGGGTCTTTCCTGCCGGATGGATCATGAGACTGGCACCGCCGTCCGAGGCGACGAGCTCGACAATCCGGTCTTCCTGCTGCCGGAGCGCCTTGAAAGCGAAATGCTTTTAGCCGACGGTGGCGTCCACATCGCGCGCATAAAGGACGAGTCGACCAAGCGGCATTGTTGCGGGTCCTATCGCCGCGTGCGCGACGGTGCCGACACCGAGTTGCGCACCACAAGGTCGGGACGCAGCAGGATTTCCGTTTCGGCGGGCTCGCCGTCGGAGAGAAGCTCCAGCAGCAGCGCCATCGCATGCTTGCCGATCAGCGTGCGCGGCTGGCGGATCGTGGTGAGCGGCGGCGACATGAAGACGGCCTGCGGCACGTCGTCGAAGCCGGTCACCGAAAAGTCCCGCGGGATATCATAGCCGCGCGCGGCAAGCCCGATCATCACGCCGATGGCGGTCTGGTCGTTGACGCACATGAAGGCGGTGGGCAGCGTGTCGCGCATGAACAGTTGCTCGACCGCCAACCGCCCGCTTTCGATCGTGCCGTCGCCCTCGAGCACGGTGCGAAGATCGGCGCCGACGCCGGCTGCGTCCAGCCCCGCCTCATAGCCCATGCGCCGCCGGCTATAGGCCAGTCGGGTGCGCGAATCGCCGATGAAGGCGATCTTGCGGTGGCCTTCGGCGAGCAGAAGGTCGACTGCCTTGCGGGCACCTTCGATATCGTCGACGCCGACATAGGGAATGCCGCCGTTGAACACCGGCTCGAACACGCCGACGCTGGGCGGCAGGCGTGCGGTCATGGCCTGGTGGCCGAACGGCAGGATGCCGGTGAACAGGATAAGCCCGGCCGCCTGGTTGGAGTTGAGAAACTTCAGATATTCCAATCCACGCTGGGCATCGTTCTGCGTATGGCCGATCAGCACGCCGTAGCCATGCGATCGCGCCTCGTTCTCGAGCCCGACTAGAATGTTGGAGAAGTTCGGATCGCCGATGTCGGGCGCCACCACGAGAATCATGTTCGACCGGCCAAGCCGCAGGCTGCGCGCCATGGCATTGGTCGTGTAGCCGGTAACAGCAATCGCCTGGTTGACCTTGAGCCGCGTCGAGTTCGCTACCTTCTCCGGCATGTGGATCGCCCGCGAGACCGTCGCGATCGAAACCTCGGCGATGCGGGCGACGTCCTCGATTGTTGCCGGCGTGGAATTCGACACTGCGTTCTGCCTTGGGTTTAGCTCGGCGGGACACTACACAGACTTCCCCGCAGGTCAAAGGGCGGCCCTGGAAATTCTGCGGTATGCCCAGATGTAAACCTTTACACGATCTATGTAAAGGTTTACATAATATCCAAGCGGACGGGAGCCGCAGGGAGGGACGTGATGGATTCGGAGACCGTCGACGCCGGCACGGTGGTGCTGTCCGCGAGGCGAATAAGCAAATCTTTCAGCGGCGTACAGGTGCTCTTCAGCGTCAATTTCGACCTGCGCGCCGGCGAAATCCATGCGCTGATGGGCGAGAACGGCGCCGGCAAGTCGACACTCGTCAAAATCCTGTCCGGCTTCGAGCAGCCGACCTCCGGCGAAATCATTCTCGACGGCAATCCGGTCAAGCTGCCGCCCAATGGCGCGGCCGAGGCACTCGGCATTGTCATCATCCACCAGGAATTCAATCTGGCCGAACACCTGACCGTTACCGAGAGCTTGTTTCTCGGTCGCGAAGTCACCCGTTTTGGCGTGCTCGACCGCAAGTTCATGCGGACGGAGACGCGCCGCGTCCTTGATCTGCTCGGTTCGCATGTCGATGAGAACGCGATGATCGGCACGCTGTCCATCGCCGACAAGCAGATGGTGGAGATCGCCAAGGCGATCAGCCGTGATGCGCGGGTGGTGTTCATGGACGAGCCGACGGCCGTTCTGTCGCGCGAGGAGACCAATTTCCTGTTCAGGCAGGTGCGCAAGCTGCGTGATCAGGGCACGAGCTTCGTCTTCGTGTCCCACAAGCTCGATGAGGTGATGGAACTGACGGACCGGGTCACGGTCCTGCGGGACGGCCAGTGGATCAAGACGTCGCCGACGGCGATGCTCGACGGCGAATCGATCGCTCAGCTGATGGTCGGCCGCGAGCTTTCGAAACTCTATCCGGCCAAGAGCGAGCCCGATGTCGATGAGGAGATCACGCTCAGCGTCAAGGCGCTTTCGACCGGCTATGTCCGCGATGCGAGCTTCGAGGTGCGCAACGGCGAGATCCTCGGCTTTTCCGGCATGATCGGCTCGGGCCGCACGGAGTTGATGGAGGCGGTTGCCGGGTTGAGGTCCCGCATTTCGGGTGAGGTGATCATAAGGGGCGAAACCGTGCCATCCGGCGACGTGCATGCCGCAAACCGTTGCGGCCTCGCTTACATGACCAAGGACCGCAAATCCAAGGGACTGCTCCTCAATTCGCGCATGACCGCCAATCTGACGCTACAGTCGCTCGAGAGACACGGCAAGCTCGGCTATCTCAGCCCCGCCAGCGAGGCATCCGCGCTGGAGCGGGCGCGCCGCCGCTTCGATATCCGGGTTCGTGACGGCAACGTCGTGGCCGGCCGCATGTCGGGCGGCAATCAGCAGAAGCTACTTCTCGCCAAGGTCATGGAAACCGAGCCGGAGATCATCATCATCGACGAGCCGACCCGGGGCATCGATGTCGGCACGAAGCAGCAGATCTATCACTTCATCTCGGCGCTTGCCCGCGACGGCCGCTCGATTATCGTCGTGTCGTCCGAGATGCCGGAGGTGATCGGACTTTGCACGCGCGTCGCCGTCATGCGCGAAGGGCGGATCGTCGGCATGCTGGAGGGCGACGAGATTTCCGAGCAGGAGATCATGCGCTACGCGGCGGGACTGAAGAAAAAAGCGGTCGCCTGACCGGGCGCGAAGACGCGACAAGAGAAGAAAATTCCCAGGGAGAATGGGACGGGAGGTTGGTTTGGATATGAGCGTGAATGAGGAAACCCGGGAGATCCGGCGCCGGACCTGGCGGGATATCGACCTTCGGGCTGTTGCACCCTTTGCGGCGCTGGCGTTGCTTCTCATTCTCGGAGCGATCGTCAATCCGAATTTCATCGGCATCACCAACCTCGCCAACGTCGCGACCCGCAGCGCCTTCATCGCCATCATTGCAGTCGGCGCGACTTTCGTGATCTCCTCTGGCGACCTCGATCTGTCGGTGGGTTCGATGGTTGCATTCGTCGCCAGCCTGATGATCCTGTTCATGAATTCCGGCGTCATTGCAGATCCCGCCCTGATGCTGACCGCAGCCGTTCTGTTCACGGTCATTGCGGGCGCCCTCTGCGGCCTCGCCAATGGCCTGATCACGACAGTCGGCCGGATCGAGCCGTTTATTGCGACATTGGGTACCATGGGCATCTATCGCGGTCTGACAACGTGGCTGTCGCAGGGCGGAGCGATCACGCTGCGCGAGCCGGAACTTCAGGAAATGTACCGTCCCGCCTATTTCGGCTCGATCCTTGGCATGCCGGTTCCGATCGCGGTCATTCTTGCGGTCACTGGGGTTGCAGCCTTCGTCCTCTACCGCACGCGCTATGGCCGGCATGTCGTGGCGGTCGGCTCCAACAGCGACGTCGCCCGCTATTCCGGCATCCCCGTCAATCGTGTCCGCACCATCGCCTTCGTCATCCAGGGGCTTTGTGTCGCGATCGCCGTGCTTCTCTACGTACCGCGGCTCGGTTCGACCTCGGCGACGACGGGCATCCTCTGGGAACTTCAGGCAATCACCGCCGTCGTCGTCGGCGGTACGGCGCTCAAAGGTGGCGCAGGACGTGTCTGGGGCACGATCTGCGGTGCCTTCATCCTCGAACTCGTCGGCAACATCATGCTGCTTTCGAACTTCATCAGCGAATATCTGATCGGTGCCATTCAGGGTGCGATCATCATCATCGCCATGCTCGTTCAGCGCTCGCTGGTACGGAAATCGTGAATAACCGGGTTCATGGGTCGCCCGGTCAAAAAGACTGCAAGACCCGCATTCACTAGGGAGAGAAAAACATGCGTAAAGGACTAATGGGCGTTGCAGCCGTCGCGATGATGGCGCTGACCAGCGTTGCCCACGCGCAGGAGGAAAAGAAGGTCACGATCGGCGTTTCGATCCCGGCCGCCGACCACGGCTGGACCGCGGGTGTCGTATTCCATGCCGAGCGCGTCGCCAAGCTCCTCATGGAGCAGCATCCGGGCCTCAACGTCATCGTCAAGACCTCGCCGGATCCGGCAAGTCAGGCCAATGCCGTGCAGGACCTCGAGACCCAGGGCATCGACGCGCTCGTCATCCTGCCGTCCGACCCTGATCCGCTGGTCAACGCCATCAAGGAGGTCAAGGGCAAGGGCACGTTCGTCGCGCTCGTCGACCGCGCGCCCAGTGTCAACGACAACACGGTCCGCGACCTCTATGTCGCCGGCAACAACCCGGCATTGGGCCAGACCGCGGGCGAATATATCAAGGCAACGACGCCGGATGCTGAAGTCGTCATCATCCGCGGCCTGCCGATCCCGATCGACCAGCAGCGCCAGGACGGTTTCGACAAGGGCATCGAAGGCTCCAACGTCAAGGTTCTCGACCGCCAGTTCGGCAACTGGAATCGCGACGATGCGTTCAAGGTCATGCAGGACTATCTGACCAAGTACCCGAAGATCGATGTGGTCTGGTGCCAGGACGACGACATGGCCGTCGGCGTGCTGCAGGCGATCGAGCAGGCCAAGCGCACGGACATCCAGTATGTGGTGGCCGGCGCCGGCTCGAAGGACATGGTCAAGAAGGTCATGGACGGCGACAAGATGATCCCGGTCGACGTGCTCTATCCGCCGGCAATGGTCGGTACGGCGCTTGAGATGACGGTTGCCAATTTCTATGGCCAGGTGCCGGTTCGCGGCGTCTACACGATCGATGCGACGCTCATCACCAAGGACAATGCGAAGGATTTCTATTTCCCCGATTCGCCGTTCTGATCCGGATTTGACACTTGAGCTGCCTGTAGCACGACGCTGCAGGCAGCTTCCATTTTCACTGCAGTTTTTCAAAAATATGCGATGAACCGGTTGCCCGGCAGGCCAGACATGATAGCTTCCGGCCGTCCTGCAACGTTTCAGGTCAGGCAGTTGCTCCTGTATTGGTGCGCGACGGAGAGGTTTTTGACGATTTGACTGATGTGGCCGGTAGAGCGGCCCGCCTTTTGACGGAGGAGACGACAGATGAAGACCATCAAGGGCCCCGCGCTCTTTCTTGCACAATTCGCCGGCGATGCCGCCCCTTTCAATTCCTGGGAAGAGATCACCAAATGGGCCGCCGATTGCGGTTACAAGGGCGTGCAGGTGCCGAGCTGGGACGGACGCCTGATCGACCTGAAAAAAGCCGCTGAGTCCAAAACCTATTGCGACGAGTTCGCAGGCAAGGCACGCGACAACGGCATCGAGGTGACCGAACTCTCGACCCATCTTCAGGGGCAGCTCGTCGCCGTCCACCCCGCCTATGACGAAGCCTTCGACGGGTTTGCCGCGCCGGAAGTGCGCGGCAACCCGAAGGCACGCCAGCAATGGGCGGTCGAGCAGGTCAAGCTGGCGCTGACGGCGTCGAAGAACCTCGGCCTCGATGCGATGGCAAGCTTCTCCGGCGCCCTTGCCTGGCCCTTCGTCTATCCCTGGCCGCAGCGCCCGGCCGGCCTCGTCGAGACCGCCTTCGACGAGCTTGCCCGCCGCTGGAAACCGATCCTCGACCACGCCGAAGATTGCGGCGTCGATGTCTGCTACGAGATCCATCCCGGCGAAGACCTGCATGATGGCATCACCTACGAGATGTTCCTGGAACGCACCGGCAACCACGCCCGCGCCAACATGCTCTACGACCCCTCGCACTACGTGCTGCAGTGCCTCGACTATCTGGAAAACATCGACATCTACAAGGATCGCATCCGGATGTTCCATGTCAAGGACGCCGAGTTCAATCCGACCGGCCGGCAGGGCGTCTATGGCGGTTATCAGGGCTGGGTCAACCGGGCCGGACGTTTCCGCTCGCTCGGCGACGGCCAGGTCGATTTCGGCGCGATCTTCTCCAAGATGGCCGCCAACGATTTTGCCGGCTGGGCCGTGGTCGAATGGGAATGCGCTCTGAAGCATCCGGAAGACGGCGCGCGGGAAGGCGCTGAATTCGTCAAGCACCACATCATCCGCGTCACCGAAAAGGCCTTCGACGATTTCGCTGATAGCGGCACCGACGAAGCGGCCAACCGGCGCATGCTGGGGCTTTGAGAGGCTTTGGAGGGCGGCCCCTACCCCCTCTGTCACTTCGTGACATCTCCCCCACAAGGGGTGAGATCATTCTCTTTCCTTTTCGCCTAGCTGTAACGGACGCATGAGCTTTGCGGTTGATCTCCCCCTTGTGGGGAAGATGTCGGCGTCGCCGACACAGCTCTCCGCATATACAAACACATCCAAGGAGAAAAACATGGCAATTGAAGGAACCACAGAGGTTCGCGAAAAGCGCATTCGGCTCGGCATGGTCGGCGGCGGTTCGGGCGCGTTCATCGGCGCGGTTCACCGCATGGCGGCACGTCTCGACGATCATTTCGAGCTGGTCGCCGGCGCCCTGTCGTCGACGCCGGAAAAGGCCAAGGCCTCCGGTGCCGAACTCGGCCTCGACCCCACGCGCAGCTATTCCGATTTCAGGGAAATGGCGATCCGCGAAGCGAAGCTGAAGAACGGCATCGAGGCCGTCGCCATCGTGACGCCGAACCATGTGCACTACGAAGCTGCCAAGGAATTCCTGAAGCGCGGCATCCACGTGATCTGCGACAAGCCGCTGACATCGACGCTGGCCGACGCGAAGAAGATGAAGAAGCTGGCCGACGAGAGCGATGCGCTGTTCGTGCTGACCCACAATTACACCGGCTATCCCATGGTCCGCCAGGCTCGCTCGATGGTCGCGAACGGCGATATCGGTGCGGTCCGTCTGGTGCAGATGGAATATCCGCAGGACTGGCTGACGGAAAACATCGAACAGTCCGGCCAGAAACAGGCCGCCTGGCGCACCGATCCGTCGAAGTCTGGCGCCGGCGGCTCGACCGGCGATATCGGCACCCATGCCTACAATCTCGGCGCCTTCGTCTCGGGCCTCGAACTGGAAGAGCTTGCAGCCGATCTCGACAGCTTCGTCAAGGGCCGCGCGCTCGACGACAATGCCCATGTGATGATGCGCTTCAAGGAAAGGGACGGCCAGCGTGCCAAGGGCCTGCTCTGGTGCAGCCAGGTCGCCCCCGGCCACGAGAACGGCCTGATGGTCCGCGTCTACGGCACCAAGGGCGGGCTGGAATGGACGCAGAAGGACCCGAACTACCTCTGGTACACGCCGTTCGGCGAGCCGAAGCGGCTGATCACCCGTGGCGGGGCGGGTGCCGGCCCGTCCGCCGCCCGCGTC
>UCOA01000023.1 GCA_900474095.1 Hyphomicrobiales bacterium
CGTCTTCGTCCATATTTCCGCTGTAGAGCGGGCCGGAATGCGCGGCCTCGACGATGGCCAGAAGATTACCTATGAGTTGGTAAAGGACCGCAAGACTGGCAAGATGTCGGCGGACAATCTGCAGGCCTGAGCTGATTGCTCAACAATGTCGAGAAGGCCGGATTCAACCCCGGCCTTCTCCGTCTGTGGGATCGGGCGTTAGTTTCGCCGCTGTCGACGCTTGGTGCGCAAGTTGGGGTGCTCCTTGAAAACTCCCGTGTCGGTATTGTTATGCGGGTCGAGGTGGTGACGGTGATTAAAAAGCAAGGCACCGGCAAAAAGGCTGAAGCAAAGGAGCCCAGTAGCCTCTTGGCGAAAGTCGATCGCAATGCAAGGATCGGCCAGTTCGTCCCTTTCAGGACGGAACGTTTCGACGCGGTGATGTAAGCTGCGGCGCACTCAGGTTTGCTGGGCGAGAAAAGCCAGCGCATCGGTGGTCGTATCAGCCCCGAACTCATCGAACAGGCAAAGAAAGCATTGAGACTGACAGGGATCTCATCGAATTCGCGCTCGCAAATGTCGCTCTCGATGACAATTTTGGGGCGACCTTCCGGAAAACACTGGAACTGTCGGTCCCAATTTGAAGCTTGGCTTCAAACGTGGCGGCCTTTGATTTCGATGCGTGCGTCCGGTGGGCACGGTTTGATGCTCAAAAGACCCTTGCACGGCGAAATAACGAAGAGCTCCGTTCGTAGGTCTTCGGTCCCTTTGCCCGCTTACGGGCAAGTCCTGCCGATGACGGCAGATGCATCCACGAAAAACTATGCACCTCCAGAATCGGCTTGCATTCCGCTGACCGGAAAACGCTCAGCGCTCCAGGCGCTCAGTCATCTTGGCCTGGCAAAAGGTGCCGAAAACGTCACTCATTCTTCGAGAAGGTGTCGTTTTGCTCCCCGACCGGAACCGACCAGAACTGAAATCAGACCCTTGTTGTGCGCAAAAATGTGCATATATTGTGCTTAGCAGTTTAGTGGAGTGCAACATGGCACCGGCTCTAACGTCTACAACGGTAGTCTCTGGCTTTGTCGATAGCCTACAGGAGCCGCGCACACCCTATATTTCGCCCAACCGCTTGTCCAAAGCGCTCGGTGTGCCACTGACTGGTCTGGCGGAATTGACCGGCGTTCACCGCAACACCCTGCGCAATCCTTCTTCCGAGCGGCTGCAAGGACGTATGCGGGAAATGATTAAGGTGATCTCGGCGGCAGCCGAACTGACCGGGGCGCTTGATAAGGCAATCTACTGGTACCGAAACGAACCTATCTCAGACTATGATCACAAAACGCCGGCCGAACTCGTTGCGGAAGGGCATGTCGAGGCGGTTCTGGCCTATATCCGGGACCTTGGTAAGGGCGCGCGCGGGTGAATCTTACACGTTTAGGCCCGGCGGGTGAGATTTTTCATCGCTTCCTCACGCCAAAATGGGCTCATCTTCCCACCAGCGGAGCAGGGGCCGCAAGCGGTGGCGGGCGCTTCAATCGTCCTGGCATTGAAGCGCTTTACCTTTCCAGGCCACCGCTTCCTGGATGCGACCAGGGACTCCAATTTGAACCGATCATCTGTTATCGCTGCGGTTGAAGCGCGTTGGCGCATCTGTGGGCTTGGCTAGGTCGATACTCAATCACAGCCAGAACGCTAATATGGTAGCGAGGGCGAGCCGATCTGCTTGGAGAGAGTGTATGATAACGACAGACCGGTTGAAGCTCAGGGCCTGGCGAGAGGCGGATAAGCCCCTGTTGGGCGTTATCCACGCTGATCCGGAGGTGATGCAGTTCCTCGGCGGCATGAAGACCGCCTCTGAGACAAGCGACTTCGTCGAACAAATGATGCGGCTTTCCGAAGCCGGCGAGCCGTTTTTCTGGGCCGCCGAACGCATCGGAGACGGGGCGTTGCTCGGCGCGGTCGGCCTGCACTGCCTCGGGACCGATTTCCCTTTCGGCCCGGCATTGGAGGTGGGCTGGCGGTTTTCTCGCGACCAATGGGGTAACGGTTATGCGACCGAAGCCGCACGCGCCGCCCTCGACTATGCATTCGGCAGACTGGATGCGCCGCGCGTCTACGCATTCACCGCATTGGCGAACAAGCGGTCCGAATCCGTCATGCAGCGGTTGGGGATGGAAAAAGTCCATGGTGGCGAATTTGCTCACCCTGACCTGCTGCCGACCGACCCAAGCTCAATGCACATGCTGTATGTCGCCGAAAGAACAGTGTGACAGTCGGGTGCCTAGCAGAGGTTCTGGCGTCGTTCTACCTTGCCGTTGTTGAGCGGGATATCGCGATGCCCTCAATTGCTGTATCGGCGACATCGCAGACAGCGGAACGCGCTCCGGGGCCAGTCGTTCGATGGCGGCTACCGGCTCCGCAAACAGCGGCCGTTTCGAACTACGGCGCTAGGCACTGGAGAAAAGAAGGGTGCTTGGCCGCTTCATGAGCCAGAAACCGGGCCGGGTGTCACGAGTCCGAGCTGGCGGGCCTGATCCAGCAACGCCTTGACCGACGAGGCTTGCCATTTTCGTCCGCCACGTGGCGGGCGTTCGTGCATCCGCTCCAACTGTTGGCCGACGGCATAGCCGACGAGACGGCGCGGCTGGGAAGGGGAGGGAGTGTTATAGGCGTTGACATAGGCGGATTCGCGCCGACTTTTTACAGTTATGCAATGTGTGAGAAAAGGTTCCTTTGCAGGCGTGTTTTATCGATCGATTTGTAGCCTCGTACAGCGCGAGCGAGGGAGTGCTTGTTGCGTCGACACCGGAGAGCAGACAAAACGCGCCTGTGGCCCTGCAGGGCCGAATGCGGCAATTGCCGGGTTTAAGGCGGGCAGCCATGAGAAAGAAGGAGCTTTCCGTCGTTCGAAAGCCCGTTTACGGGCAATTCCACCGATCCTGACCGACAGACAGAGAGCTCTCGACCGCCGTCGTTAGCGATGTTTTCAGGGTTCTGCTCGATGCTGTCGGCCATTCTGCCAGCCATGGGCAGGACGACTAATAAGCCGGCATTATCGGTCGTTATCATGTAGAGACAGGGTGTGCGCTTGTGAGGCCACATTCGCGATCAAACTGCACACGTGGCGCGGGGACTTTCGCGCCCCCAAATTGGTCCGCGAGCCATTAGTCAGTCCGTTTCAGGTTTTCAGGGACATGGTAGACAGTCCCCTGGAAGCTAAGGCGATGGACGGTTGCGATCGAGTTTTTATCGTCCACACACCCTCCGTCCTGGCCTAACGTGCTGATAGTCCCTATTTTCGTTTCTGAGACTAGGATGTCGGAGTAGCCGTTTGGTGTAGGGTGCGCCATGGCGAGCGAGCGCTCGGTAGCCTGGAATTCCCCAGCGCAATGGGTATCCCATTCGCCCTGGTGCGCTGCGACCACGATGTTATCGAGCACAGGCCTCAGACTGTTGTCGTCAATAACAAAGAGCCACAGGGTGGTCTCGCCAAAGGGATTTGGACCTGAACTTCCGCGCCGTTCAATGCGCAATCCGAACGCAATATCGCTCCCTGAAAGGCGATAGTGTGCGGTGTCAAGGGCGACGCCCGAGACGAAGAAGGCATCGTCGGTGAGAAGGTTCGGAAGGCGCAGCCGCTGCTTGAGCTTGAGACTGTCGCTATCGACAACGAGGAGTTCGACATCTCCTTCGTTTCCATCCTCCGCTTGGCTAGTCATGAGAGGCACCGCGACGAGCATGAGCTCGGGGCGGGCTGGCCACGTCCTGCAGATCAGGTCATGAGGATTGTCGTCAGCATCTGTCGGTAGCGTGATGGTTTCGCCTCCAACCTTGAACGTCCGTTCGGAAACGTTTCGCGCAATGGGGTATGCTTCCAGGACGATGTCGACGCCCCGAGCGCTACACTCACTGTCCGCCGCCTGAACCGTCGGCACAGTGGAGGCGATAATTGCCGATACAGCAGCAAGCGCTCGACATAGCCGGCGCTGACGAATTAAACGTGACGGCATGCTAGCCCCCCAAAGATCGAGTGTCTGCGTCCATACTGGTCCAACGGGTTAGTAGAAGCCAGTGCGCTCGTTTGACTCCGGATTTCGAGTCGTTCCGCCGTCGAAAGATACCTCAGGATCGAGGTCGGGTTGGCTTTCCAACCACTTCTGGCGCTCATCGATGGGCGGCCGGCATCGTTCAGGTACCTTCCACCCCACCTCACGCGGTTAATTACTCGATGATGAGATCCACTTCTTGCGTTGACACCTTCCTCTTCAAATGAGAACGATTAGTGAACATTATGGAGGCTCACTGCCGATGATTCGCTATTCCCGCTATGTTGAGCCTGACATCCCGCAGCAACGGGCAGTGCCAAAATCTCCGAGCCCGAAACCACGGACCGTTGTCATGCCACAGGTGCAGGCCGCGACTGAGCCGGAACATATCTCTCTCGACACCCACATCCTGCAGCCGGCTGACGAGACCTTGTTACCGAGCGTCGCGCAACTCGAACTGACCGTACCGGACAGCCCGCCGCCGAAAGCGAGGAAGGGAAAGCGCCCCGTGCGCAAGCCGAAAATATTATTGCAAGCCGATAGTAGCACGGCGCCGGCATTGCCGTTGCTCGCAGCGTTCGAAGTTTAAGTGGCAGGCATAACAACCGAAATATAAAGCGCTGCCTGCCGCAATAGCGAGGGTCGTTTCCCGATGCGGTGCGGCAGGCGGGCGAGGATTGATATATCGCCAATGGGCAAGCGCCCTGACAGGTCCGGCGCTTTTGTGGATGCAGAGCCGCTACGAGGCGCCGGCCCATTGTGAGGCTACGCTGCCTCCCAAACCTGGTTCAGAATCTTCGCTGCCAGTGCCGCCTTGTCCTGCGGCAGGAACCGGCCATAGTGTTTGGCCACCATCTCCGCCGTGTCCTGTATCGCGTAGCTTGCCTGCTCGTAGGAGCCGGTCTGCTTGAGAATATGGGTGGCGAGAACGTCGCGCACATTGTGCGGCCCGTGCGGCAGCAGGCCCTTGATGGCGCCGCGCCCGGTGTGGGGGTTGTAGATTCCGTAGCGCTGGATCACCAGCCGCCAGGCCTCATAGAACGTCGTCTGGTCATAGGCAGCATCCTTGCTGGTCGTCTTGACTGTTTTGACGAATAGCGTCCCCGGGTCCTTCGCATCTGCCAGCAGCACGCCGCGGTGGCGCTCGATATAGGCGTTGAGATATTTGTAGAGATCGAGCAGGTCCGGCAAAATCAACCGGAAGGGTTTTGAGCCGAAGAATGACGAGTTGGCATTCTTGAACGCATTCGATGGGATCAGCACTTCCCAACCACGCTCCTTGTCGCTCCATCGGAGTTCGCCGCGTTTCATGTCTTCAAGGCGTCGCTCGGAGGTCGGGAAATGTCCGCGCGGGCAGATCAGCAACTGCCTCAGGTTCTTTTGCCGCAGGCCGAGATGCAGACCGAGCCGCAACATCAGAAACGAACGGACGGCTTCGGCGGCGGCGCGGGGATAGCGGTATTCGTCCGGCATTCGCTGCAAAATCTCGTCGGTGATCTTGCGATACTCCGCCAATGGGCTCGCAGCCTCGAGCACCGTCATGATCGGCTCAAATGGATCGCGATGAACACGCATGACCCTTTGGATCTCTTTGTGCCGGTTGCCGGCGTGCCGGAAGAACAGGTCGCACATGCCGTGCCAGTCACCTTTGGCGGCATCGATTTCCTGTTGGGAGATCAGGCCCGGTACCGGTCTTACCCGCTGGAGCAGTTCGGGGTGCTGGCGAAGCCAGCCGGTCCCCTCGCGCGTCAACGCGAGCGAGATATTCAACATGTCGGCTTCCCATGTCGTATAAAATCCTCGCCGGCGTTCGCGCCACTCGACGTACCAGTCCCAGACACCGGGAAAAACCAGCATGCCGAAGGTCAGATGTGCCAGGGGCACACCGTACCCGCGAACGGCGCCATTGGGCGAAGCGGCGAGCGCGCCGAACATCAGCCCGAGATGTTCGATTTTCTGCGCCGCGGTTTCTTCGCCCCAGACGCCGTTTCGCTGAAATCCGAGCGTCGTCAATGTCGACGTCTTGAAGCGGATGAGATCCGCCATCTCGATCGCCAGCCGGGGAGAGGCGTCAATCACGCCTGACAGCAGATCGGGATCTTCGATGGTTTCCTCGTCATCGACGGTGTGGTTGAAACGCGGGGACAGAGGGTGTGAGGACCCCGCACCTCCATACGAAACACCGGGGAAGCGGATGGCGTATCGCTGGCGTGTTGCTGCCGCCTGGTAGCGGCGGTAATCGGTTGACCCGCTGATGATGACCCGCCGGACCCATTCCAGGATCTCTTCGCGCTTCGAAAAGGGCAGTGTATTGAAATCATCGGGAAGATGCCAAACCAACCGCCGGCGCTCGGCAGGGCTGATATCGCTGTCGAGGTCATAACCGGATGCCGCGCGCGACTGATGTGGAAGCTTGGCTTTGAAGTAGCCTTCGGCAAGCTGGTATCGCCGCTCGATGCGTTTGAGAATATCGAGGCTTTCGAGTGTCCGTGGTACCTTTGCGCCATTGATCCAATTGAGGATGGTCTTTCGATCGAAATTCTCACCGGGGCGGACGATCGCGCGGTGCAGATGCCAATAGGTATCGCCATGGCGGCGCATCTGCAGAACGAGCGCCTCCTGAAACGAGGCCGGATCCTCGAGCTGCGGAAACAGCGGCGGTGGAAAATCATCCACGGGTTTTGGGTCAGGGCCTGGCTTCAATCGCGCCTCCGCGGAGCCTGCTGCGACGTGTTCTTTTGGGTGTGCTGTTGCTTTCGTCGATTTCGGCAACGGAGCAACCATCGGCTTCTTCCGGCCTGGTTTGCCGGTTGTGCCTGGTCTCCGGCCGTGACGGCCAGGTTCTCCGACATCATCGGCACGACTTTCCCGCAACCAGCGGACAATGGCATCAAGGCCGGGTTGGATGGCGCGCTTGAGTGTGGGCGTCAGTTTGTCGCGCAGGTCACAGGTGGCGGTGATTTCCTGCCAGTCCGGATGGCCAAGCTTTGTTGGAGGTGCCGTACGAGAAGTGATCAGGATGAGCATGTAGCTCCGGATGTTTTCGAAGGAGTGCTGCGAGGTGATCGGGGCTATTCTGACTTGGCAGAATTCGGAGATTTTTCGCTGGAAGAGTTGGGAAGAGGCAATCTGATGGTTCATGGTGGGTATTCGCGTTGTTCGAGTTTGTCCCGGCTGACGGGCCGGGGCGAATGCTGCTAGGCGGAATTCTTTAATGAAAGGGAAATCCAGACGATATTTCGGTCGCGATTCCAGATCGTCCTTCAAATTGTCGAACTGCTCGGCGCTTGGTCGAAAAAATCAAAAATCTATCAGCATGAGAGCTTCATAGTGACTTCCGATAAGCATTACTTGTAGATAGGGCAGCCTCCCGGCTGGGCATTGTCCGCCGACGGCCTCCGCTCCTTGCGCGGCCACAACTTCGTTGCCGGCGCCTGCACCATCATTTGGTGGCGATGGCGTCGGCGGGAGTGAAGGTGCCGCGACGTAAGCCGATGAGCCCGGAGGAGGGGAGGGGCAGGACGGCGATGATGATGCTGGCTAGGAACAATTAGCCGCCATTGATGCGGTGCTCGTCCGCTCGGATGCGGTCATGAACAGGCAAAGACGCCCGATCAGCTGGTCTATGATCTCGACTGGGACGATGACTAGCGGCTAGAGGAATGGCGCGCCGTGTTGCGGCAGGTGCAAGAACTGCCCGCGGTGCTGCAGGCGATTTTCGCCCTCGATGCCTGGAACGAGCTTCGGTGCTGTAGCACGGGCCCTGGCTCGGCCGGCTTTTTGCCGCCTCGGTCCTGCGCCAGGCCGGCGTCACGTCAGGCGCGCATGTCGTCGCCGTCAATCTCGGTCTCAAAACCATCCCCGTCGATCGCCGCCGCCACCGTGATCGTGAAGCCCGGGTGCTGGCCATCTCCCACGGCCTGTTCGCGGCCGCAGAGATCGACCTCAAGGAACACGATCGGCTGGCGCTCGCGATAAGGATGATGGAGAGGAAGCTGGAAGGGCGGCGGACCTCGTCAAAGCTGCCGGAGCTAATCGAGCTGGTTATGGGAAAGCCGCTGGTGTCGGCCGGGATGGTGGCGAAAACCCTCGACGTCACGCCGCGGGCGACGCGGCGAATGGTTTTGGTGCTTGGCTTGAGGGAGATGACCGGGAGGGGGAGGTTTCGGGCATGGGGGATTGATTGAAGCAAACCCCCATGCCCGAGCCAACGTCAGATGGCTACCGCATCACGCGGCTCTTCCGCATTCCGATGGGGTCTCTATTTTCGTGGAGATAGACAACACGGGCCGCTGGTCGAACTTGCTTCTCACATGCCGCGTATCCCGAAATTAGAAAAATATGCGAACCCCCGGGTTGCTCATTACGCAATTTTTGGATATGTAATTCCTGTATTGTGCAACTATATGCGGAGCGCACTGTGGAGCAGCTTATAAAGAGACGATTCCCGCCGGCCGTGTTCAAAAATCTTTTCTTGGATCTGGAAGACCGCCTGCGCGCCTCCGCCCTCAAGGCTTTTACGATGGTGCGCGATCACGCTGGACTTGATCCCAAGGGAAGCCGGGAATTGGAAGGCCAGGCTCGCTTTCGCATGATGGAGAAAGCGTTCCGCGAAACCTGTGAGCTTCACGGTGGCGCGTTGCTGACGAACGGTATCATACCGCTGACTGATCTGAAGATCTTCCAGCCCTTCATGCGGTTTGAGCTCAATGGGCAGGGTATCATCTTCGGTCTTGCGGCAATGCCCGAACCGAAGGCCTTGCCTGTGAAAAACATGTCACGCAAGGCTGGCGTAACGCTCAATTATTACGTCTCCCCGCGTTTGGACCTTGATGGAACGGGGCCTAAGATTGGTGATATTTTTGTCCTGCTTCTTGTCGCCCGCGACCGCGAGAGGGCCGGGAAGATAAGTGAATTCGCTATCGGCGTGATTGATGCTGGGTATGAACAGTATCTTTTTTATGAACCGCTTGACGAATATCTTGAAGGCTACGCCGATGAGCCGGTTATTGCCCTTGCGCCTTCGTCTGGCACCGGCGCGAAGGCGCCTCTCATCAGCCTAAAGAAGACGATCAAGCCGTTTTTGCCGCCGGAACAGCCTGACGGCGGGGATGACAACGAAAGAGATACAAAGTAACCCGTGCTTATGAAGCCGGGGAAGGAAATGCATGCGTGTAGGAACTCCGGGGTTCGTCCCTGAAAGATTGATCGAGGCCAGAGCAGCACGAAGAATTCTAAGCAAGAAGGCTTTGGCCACCCTTATTAGCGTCAATCCCAGCACCGTCACCCGCTGGGAGGACGGGACCAGCGCCCCTGATGCCGATGCCTTAGCCGAATTGGCGGCTCACCTCCACGTTCGCAGAGAGTATTTTCTTAGACCGGTGGCCAACAGCGACCGGCCTCTGTTTTATCGCACCTTGGCATCGACCTTGGTGAAAGACCTGAACTACCAGGAATCGCAGATGCATTGGCTGCAGGAGATCAGCAGCATCGTGGAGCATTATGTTGATTTCCCGGAGGTCGATATTCCGGACGTATTGCAGGGGGCGTCCTATAAGCAGCTCCGCGACGAGGACATCGAGCAGATTGCTTCGGACTTGCGCACCCATTGGGGCGTCGGCGATGGCCCATGCATCGATATGATGCCACTGCTCGAACGGGTGGGGTGCATTGTCGGCTCGATTGAGATGGGAACCTCCAAGCTGGACGGTCTGTGTAGCTGGACTCAGGGAAGCAATCGGCCACACATTTTGTTGTCGACGGATAAGATGTCGTTCCCGCGCCGGCAGATGGACGCCGCGCACGAACTCGGCCATGCGATCCTGCATCGCCATGTAACCGAGGAAGAGCTGAAGAAGGATCTCAAGGAGATCGAGCGACAGGCGTTTCGGTTTGCAAGCGCGTTCCTAATGCCGGCAACGACATATTCCTATGAGGTGAAGAGCGCGTCGCTTGCCTCCCTACTATCCTTGAAGGAGCGCTGGCGCGTTTCGGTAAAAGCGCAGATTCGGCGCCTTTCGGATCTGGATATCATCCCCGAAGACCATTCGACATCACTTTACAAGCTGTATTCTGCGAAGGGGTGGAACCGAGAAGAGCCTCTGGATAGGAACTGGCCGATTTCGGAGCCAACAGTTCTCGCCAACGCATTGCAGCTTATCGTGGATTCGTCCGTGCGCAGTAAATCCGACCTGTTGAGCGTGGAATTCACGATGAAGGCCGGCGATATTGAAAATCTCGCGGCATTGCCGCCTGGTTGGTTTGCCAAAACAGGCGAGGTAATTAGCTTGAAGCTTCGTGATGCCGGTTTGGAACGAGCATCCAGCCCTACTTCGACGATTTTGTCATTCCCGCCCCGAAAAAATTAGAGGACAAACGGGCTCAAGCCTTCCCTGCACGGCAGCGATGCCCATGACCATCGCAAGGTGGGCGTTCCTGACTGTGACCGCTTTCGTGGATCAAAGGAGCTCTTGAGTTTGATGCTCTCCGACAGGCTTGCGTCGACGCAGCGGGCCGGGCTACATCGGCGACATGCCCGTACAGTCGATGCTCGTTCGAGCGAGATACGATGCCGTGCTCTCAAAGACGGGAAAACTGGTTTGGAAGAGCGACGCCGACGAGATGCTGAAAATTGAAGAACTCGTAGCGGCCCGCTTATCGGTGCGCTGAGATGAGCATCTTCCTTTGGAAATGCGCATGGTAGACGCAGAATGATCACGTCTAACCGAGATTTGCGCATTTCAATTCATCTGGCGTTTTGAGTTCGTTATGTAGCCGACGCCACTCATCGCGCCCCGATAAAACCCTTCATCCAAGAAATGCAGCAGTTTCTAACATCGGCACGGTTCGTTGGCATCACAAGTCGGTTACCCTGTATTGTTATTGGGAAATTTTGGGTAGCAGCAGCTGCGGAAATGCCAGCGAGATCATATGTGTCAAGTACCCTTTGGCACTGATCGCATGCACCAGCTTTCGTATACCCTGATCAGCAAAAGCCTTGAGACCGTTGACGTCCGCGACAGCTAAAAATCCGGAAAGCAAGCGTCGGAACGTTTGGTTGAGGAGCTAAAAGTGGGTTCGAAAACCTGCGCTGTCTTAAAACCATGGCTTGGCGTCACCCTAACGCCAAGCCATGGGCACGGAGATTTCCGGTATCCTCTGCATGCGCTTCACCTGATCGCCATGTCGGTTAACCCTTTCGAAACCATATTCTGGACCGCAAACAATCTATGCGATACCCAGTGGCTACCAACCTATGGTGACAACGTCAGTTCGGAAAAAAATGGCCGCCCCTCGTTTTGAAGCACTGAACCGACTCTGGGAAACAGTCCGAGAGTCCAATCATGATTTTCGGTCCACGACCGATGTCTTTCCGATTATCGAAGTCGAGAAGGTCAGTCGGACCCTCGAACTCGTGGAGAGGGGGACCGAAAGCGGTTCTGCGAACCAGCCGCCAAAGTCTGCCCGCGCTCTCGATGATATCGAGCAGCGCATCGTGGCGAAGGTCGAGGCCGAGAAAAAGACCTCCTATCAAACACTGGAAGATCGGTTCGAGCATTTTTCCGACCGTTTGAAGAGCCTTGATTTCCAGGGACAGTTCAGTCTCATACGCAGCGCAAACGCGAGCAGTCTTTCCGACTTTAAGGCGGAAGCGGTCAGAGGCGAAGACGAGCTTCATATTCTTCGTGAAGATATGCTGGTGGCCGAGAAACAGCTCGTCAAATTCAAGCAAAAACACAATCTTGAACGTGCCGCGAAAATTACCAGCCCTGAGATGTGGGCGTTCAAGGTTTCGGTCATCGTGTTCCTGGTCCTTATTGAAACTCTCATGAACGGGAAGTTTCTGGGGGAAGGCAGTTCACAGGGCCTGGTCGGCGGCATCATTGAAGCTGTTGTCTTTGCCGTGGTGAATATCGGGTACGCGCTCGCGCTCGGCCTTGGCTGTTCCAAACTGCTCGCGCACCGGTCTATCGTGTTTAAGTTGGGTGGATATCTCACCTTCGCGATCTATGTCGTCGTTGCTGTTGGTATCAATCTGGCTCTCGCCCACTATCGTGAGATCGCCGAGGTGAGTTTTGAAGGTGCTGGAACCGCAGTTCTTGAGCGTTTGCAAACGAATCCAGCCGGGTTGACCGATCTGAAATCATGGCTGCTCTTCGGGCTCGGTCTTTTGTTCTCGATTGTGGCTTTCGCTGACGCCTGCATCATGACGGACCCGTATCCCGGCTTCGCCTCGACAGAGAAGCAGCGCAACGTAAAACGCATCCGCTACCGGGCCCGGAAAGACCAGCTGATCGACAACCTGACCGACATTCGTAACGAACATAACAACAAGGTCAACGATATCATCCGGGAACTGAGCAACCGGCGTCAGGATTTCCAGGCAACGATTGCTCATCGCGCCCGTGTGATATCGTTGTTCAATGAACATCAAAACCAGCTTGAACAGGCTGCAAACTCGCTTTTGACGATCTATCGCGAAGCCAACCGAAAATCGCGGACGACCCCGGAGCCAAAATATTTCATCACATCGTACAAGATGGACCGGTTGAACGCCGTTCCACACGTGCACGAGGAATGGAACGACCAAGAGCTTGCGGCTGAAATCAACAAGCATCAACAAGAGCTGACAGAACAAGTGAAACGGATAGGGGAGGCATATTCAGACGCCATCGACCGTTTTCATCAGCTCGACACTATTTTCCCTGGGGACATAAATGGCCAGACGCAGACAAAGTAGCTCAGAAAGCAACACGGGTTTGATCATCGGGACGGTCCTGTTCGGTCTCGGTTCAATAGGATTGGTTGGCGCATTCCTCTGGTTCCAGTCTGTGGCAGACTCCAAACCGAAATTGGACAAAGTGACTATGTGTCCGGAGACCGGCCCGACAGCGATCACGGCGGTGCTTCTCGATGTCACCGATCCCATTTCCGACGTCACGGCTGTCGATCTCCGCAATGAATTTCAAGATATCGTCAATTCGGTCCCCGAAGGCGGTCTCATCCAGGTTTATGCGCTGACGGATGAGCAAGGTGAGCTTGGCCAGACCTTCAGCGGCTGCAACCCAGGAGACGGATCAAGCGAGGACGACATCACCGGGAACAAACGCCTGGCAAAGGAGCGGTGGGAAAAGGGCTTCCAGAAACCCTTGGACGAGATCGCGGGGGAGATCGGCAAAGGGACTCCAGGCAAACAGTCGCCGATCATGGCGGGTATTCAGAACATCAATTTGAATGTTTTTGGTTCTCCGCAGTATCGCGACATTCCAAAAGAAATGGTCGTTGCCTCGGACCTGATCGAGCACACCAGCGCCTTTTCGATGTACGCTGATGGTGCTGACTTCCAGAAATTTCAAAAATCTCCAGCCCGTGATCAGTTTCGAACAGCGCTCAACGGTACGGAAATCCGTTTTTTGGAGTTCCAAAGACCCCGGCTGAAATTTGACTCCATGCAGTTGGCCGAATTCTGGACCGCTTGGATCAAGGTCAACGACGGACAGATGGAACGATTCACCCGTCTGGAAGGGATGAACTGATGATCAGCCGGGAACAGTTACAGAACTTCGTCCGCCACAAGGGGCCGATCATTGTCTTCGCGGCGCTGACCTTTGGCGGCATGATCTTCATCTGGACGGCAAAGACGTTCGAATGGAATACCTATGTCGTTACGGCAGTTCCGATCTGCCTGATGCTCTTTTACTTCGGGCTGTCCTTTGTTGCCAACGGCCTCAGGCTTCACAACGAGCAAGCGGGTGACAACCTCTACTACATGGGGTTTCTCTACACGCTCTCAAGTCTCGGGGTCTCGCTTTACAGGTTTTCCGATGCGGCCTCTATCGACGATATCGTCCGAAACTTCGGTATCGCGGTCACGTCGACAATCGTTGGCATCACGCTGCGCATCCTGTTCAACCAGATGCGCCGCGACCCACTGGATATCGAGCGGAGCGTTCGCCACGAACTCGCCGAGATGACACGGCGCGTGAGGACCGAACTCGATTCATCGGCCCGCGAGTTCTCCAGCTATCGCCGTACAAGCAGTGAAATGCTTTCCGAGGGTTTTGAGGAAATCGCTCGTCAGGCCGAGAAGAGCGGCGAAGCTGTCCAGAAGGCAATCGAGGCCGTGTCCAGGGAAGCAATACGCCCGATCCAGGAAGCTGCGGAAAAGCTGGCCGTCATCATGGATGCCAACAACAAGATCGTCGAAGATCGTGTCAAAACCAACAACGAACTGGCCGAAGCTGCCCTTGCTAAGCTGCACGAGACGTCGAATAGCCTGACAGGCATAATCGCTGCCTTTGGCAGGCAGGTGGAGGCTGCTGGCGAACGACTGGCGGGTATGCGCCTTCCGGAAGACGTTCTCAAGATCGAACTGGCCCCCGTCCTGGCAGCGATCACAAACCTCGGCGAACTTCAGGCAAAACGGCTCGATGAAACGGCCGTGAATACGAGAGCGCTGGCCGAGCGAATGACGCAGGCCTTGCTGCCGCTGGATCGCCTTCCGGAACGTTTAGACGCTTCGCTGAAGCCTTTGGACAAACTTCCCGAGGCGATGCGGGCAGGGTACCAAGCCATGGATCAGGTTCCATCAAAGATCGAAGCGTCCCTCAAGGTGTTCGAAGGTGTGGGCGACAAAATTGAAACCGCGCTCAAACCACTGAGCGGGGTTGCGAAAAAGGTCGGAAGCGCCGTCGATCTTTTGGACAAGGCATCTATCAAAATTGGCGATGCAACGGCGACGCTGGAAAAGAGCGCCAAGAACGCGACCAAGCAGCATGATGCGCCTGATCTCTTCCAAACGACGCCATTTGCGTCGCCTGGCAACACAACGAGCGCAGTTATCGAGGCCGTGACGGAACCAAAGGGTCATCCAATCATCCTCGACGGCCACCCATCGATCCAGACCCCTTCGGAGCCTGCTGTTCTGGCGTCGGAGGTACCGGCAACCGAACCGTCGCAAGAGATGGATATGGCCAAGCGACCTGAACAAAAGAAGCGTTGGCGATGGTAGATTACGCGGAACCGGCGACGAAGCTGGAACACAGGGGATATAATCGGGGCTTGATCCTTGGCCTGACCATGGCCGAGTCCATGCTGTTGCTGGTCTTCTGCCTCCTTCTTGTGGCGGCAGCGATCATAAACGCGGAGCGAGTCGAAACCCTTGATGCCCAGAAGGAGCTGCGCAGGTCTCAGGCTGAAGTGGCTTCCCTTCTAACCAAGGACAAGAAGGCTGAAGCGGCCGCAAAGGAGCTGAAAGAAAAGCTCGCCGCACTTGAAAACCAGCTTCGTTCGGTCAGCCTTATTCCAGCCGACCGCGAAAAGTTTGAAAAGGAATGGCGTGATCTCGTTGCGGCCAACACCGAACTCCAGCGTTTGAAGGAAGAGGGGGTCACGGCCGAGAAATTGACTGAACTACAAAGGGCTGCGGACGCGCTCCAGGCAACCGTCACTGTGCTGAAGGAGAGTGGTCTTTCAACCACGGACGCCAAGGTGCTTGCGGACCGATTGAAAGTCCTTTTGGAGAATGAGCAAAAACAGGCTCAATCCAAACCACACGAGTGGCCGCCGATCATCAATCTAAGTGAGGCCGGAGGATATTTCTTCCAATCTGGCAGCGCAGAACTAGCGGGGCCATTTGAAGAAAAGCTGCGTGGGTCCATTTCCGACCAGATCGCTCAGAGCCTTGAGCAGTATCAGGTCGATATCATTGAGGTCATCGGCCATACTGACGAGCAACCGATTTCACGGGTGATCTCCAATCTTGATCAGAGCTTTATCGACGTGCTCGCAGGCAAGAAGCCGATTTCGGGGGTCCTACCTGCTGATAATGCTGGCCTTGGCCTGGCCCGGGCAATCGCCGTCGCTAATGTTCTGAAGGCGGATGGTAAGTTGAAGGGGGCTACGATTCTTCCGATGTCAGCGGCTCAGCTGGTGCTCCCAGGCGACACTCTGACGACAGGGCAAGCGGGCAATGTTGAATCCCGACGTCGCATTGAAATCCGCGTTCGGCGTCGCAATGCGTCGATAACACCTTGAATCAGCGCCCCTGAAGGGGCTCTCCATCCAGCCTCAACAGCCAGTGAAGGCTGCGCTTTAGAGAAGGTCAGCATCAAGCCCCGTATTGCTCACCTATTTGCCTTAAGAATTTTCTGTATCTTGGGGGCGAACAAAATGGCCCACCTTGGATTTTCGGTGGTAACCAGACAACGATAGGAGCCCGGGCGAGCCGGGCGAAAACGAGACAACGCTCTCTGCTTCCGGCGGGTGCGCAGCGAGCGAAGGAATAATTCGAAACGTTCCCTTTCACCTTGAGCTATCGGCCCCAAGAAGGGGCCCGCCAACCGGCGTTGATTGCGTCGGCTTCCGAGCAAAACCATTGCTCTCCTTTGTCGACGTTTACCTTTGTCTTGGAATACCATGGTGACCATGGCGCGTGATATATATTGCCATTCTCTGAGATGTTGCCCTTGATCGGGCACCCGCTGGGTGACTCTTGTTCGGCGACAGCCCACTTCTCAGCCCGATAATCCCAAGGGGGCTGCGTGTCGGCCTGCCATACGCCGACTTGTTCCTGATGGGCTTTGTCTTCGAGATTGGCATAGTCAGCCGAGTATTTGCGGAAGGCCCAGGCGTTGCCGGTAGCGACCATCGTTGCGTTGATATCCAGGGTTCCAACCGTACAGACACCGATTGTCCGGCCGTAGTCATCTTGGCCGCGATCATCACAACGGACATCCCGGCCAAGGACGAGTTCTTCGAGAACTGAGATGGCAGCTTTTCCGCAAGCCCAGGATTTGCCGCCGGGCTTCGTACATTTTTGACCGGCTTCCGGCGCATCGATGCCATGCAGGCGATAGACTACGCCATTGAGTTCCAAGGTATCGCCGTCGACCACACGGGGAGAAGATGCTGCCCACGCACAGTTTCCTACGAACGCGATTGAGATTAGTCCCAGAAGGATTCGCACCACGATTTCAACTCGGTGTTGGAGGGGGGCAAAATTGAGCAATCGGTATGATTCCGGGTGCTACAGCGACAAAGGTGCTCGATGCTGCACGAAGAACGCACGCAGTAAATCGATGTCTCGTTCCCGGAGCCAGCCATGAGGGGTCGGCCTAAAAGGTTTGCGGAAATGTTCATTGTGTGAATACCCCTACCGTTACAATACGGATCGTCTCCTCAGATACAAGTGACGACGAGAATAATGATAAAAATGGAAACGAGAAATATCGATCTAGGTAAATAATTTATATGGTGCTCATAACACTAAATAACTAGTTGAATTTTGATGCGCAGTTTGTGTTGATTACAGTTTAGCTTTTGATGTTCGGCGAACGACACAAGGAGGGATGGCGTCGTGGATGTATCAAGATTCGGACTCCGGGTTGGTGATAAGGCTGCATTGGCAATTCGCCTGGCCGCGAGGCCGGAAGGCACGACGATGGGTGAGATCAGGAGCCACACCGGTCAAGGCCAATATAATGTTTTCAAGCGGGTCGAGGAACTCGGGCATACCGTAGTTCGGGAGGGCAAAGGGGATCAGATGCGCATTCGAGTTGTGCATCGAGACGAGAGTGATGGACTATCTCCTGTGGACATCGCCCAGACGAGTTCTCAGCCGATCAATGGCCTGAGGCAAGTGGACGAGACGGAAGCGGTGATGCTTACCTTCTCGCTGGAGCGCGACCTGCAACGGGCGCTCAGAAGAAATCTGTCGCAACTTGAGTTAGGTTTAACCGAGGCGGATGGAGGTTCGGAGGAGGATTTCAGAGATATTACAGTCCGGGACAAAGACGAAAATCTCGTGGTGATTGAACTGAAAGCGGTGAAGGCGGGGAAGGATGCCGTCGCTCAATTGCTAAGCTATATGGGAGATGCTGCAAAAAAGCAGGGCATTGCGAGCAACAAGGTTCGTGGCATCCTCGTCGCCCCGGAATTTCAAGAAAAGGCATTGTCGGCGGCTTCAGTGGTACCGAGCGTAAAACTGAGGACTTACAGGGTCAGCTTCACCTTTGGCGATATCTGAATGCCTGCCACCCCTAGAGTGTCTAATCGCAGCCGGATGAAAGTTAGGGCAATTGCCTGCCACAATGGAGGGGTGAAATGAAATGGATCGCTGCTATTTTTGGTTTTATGGTTTTCACTGCCTCAGCCGCCGCCGCAGCGGAGTGGCACGTTGAGGATATTCGGGACGCCGAGTTGGCCGAAAAGGTTATTGCTGCCACAACGACGGTGGACGAAGGATACCGGATCGATATCTTCCGGAACAAGGATTCGGTCGTGCGCTGGAAGCTTTCCATTCCAGAAAACAGTTTCGACCGCATTCCGGATCAGGGTGTAGCGGCCCTGTTCCGTATTGACAACGGTAAGTCGTCAGAGATCGAAGTTTCGAATCACTCGTTTGTGGAGAACCCAATATCAACTGGAACCTACATTCGTCAGCGGCTTTGGCACGGCGAAGGACCTTCTCCTGTTAGGGGACACCTGAGGGACATATTAGACGGGCGGCAGCTCTTTGTTCGCTTCGTGACTGGCACCGGTTCCGTTGACACAGTCTTCGATCTGACCGGGGCTGCGCCAGCAATATCCAGCGCCCTGAAGATCGAGATCACCCCTGACGCGGAGTTGCAGGGGCGCGAAAATGATCGCGACGCAGCAATAATCTTGGCTTCGACCGCGTGCATGGCATCATCGTCGATGGAATCCTGCCTGGGCGCGCTATCTGCCTGCATGCAGGACACTGCAACGCTAACCGAGCAGAAACTCAAGGTTTGCATGAGCAACAGCGGCTTCAAATTCGAATAGAGGCGTTATGCGCTAGGCGAGGCGTTCTGCTCCCATCAATAAAGTCCCGGCATCGTGCGAACCGAGGCACTGCCCCAAGCCTCTCGCGTTGGGCGTGGTTCTTCAATCACGAGCATGCCGGAACCCCGTGAACAAGGCTTGCGTGGCGGACAATCAAAGGCCTTGCAAATCAAAATGCTTGCGCGAATACTCAGGTTGTCACAGCTTGAGGGCGAAGCGTTTGCTGGTGGGGGCTAGCGATGGGGGAACGACCTGGGAAGCACCGTTGTAGCGTAGTCGTGGGGCCGGAGTTCCGCGCCTACATCAACGATGCCATAAGCCGCTTTTCGTATCTGCATCCGTCCGTCGAAATTGAGGTTGGCGCAGACGTCACGCTTGTTACAGATGCCAACATCGACCTGACCGAGTTGGTCCGAGATTTCCATTTCACTCTCTGTCGACAAAAAATCTACGCCGAAACTCTGCCCTTGCGGCGAACTCTCATTGAGGGTGTGATGGGCCGGTGACCGTCTTCCCCCTGAAATTCAGGCCTTCTAGCGATGGGACATTGCTCTTCGCAGACGACGCAGGCGGATATTTCAAAGCCGATAACACGTTCCTTGAACGTTATGCCGGAGAAAATCTCAGTCCCGGCGACAGACGGTTCCTCAGTGAGAACGGCCACGCCTTTGAGGAGATAGATGATCTTGCGTATACCGGCTTCGCCTACCGGTGGGCCAATCGGCTCTACGCGCCGACCGAACTGGACTATGTCATCCTCGTTCCGACGCTGCGCTGCAATCTCGCCTGCGGCTATTGCCAGGTATCTCGGGTCAACGAACATACGCCCGGCTTCGACTGGGATGAGAGCACCTTGAATGTAGTGCTTCGATTTCTCGACGGACTGACAACCAAACGACTGAAAGTCGAGTTCCAAGGTGGCGAACCGCTTCTGACCTTGGACATGCTGCAACGGGTTCGCGATTTCTGTCGCAATCGCTTCGCCCAGAGTGAATTTGTCGTCTGCACAAATCTGCAGACGGTCAGCGATGAGGCTTGGACGTTCCTGTCGGAGCGGGATACGTTCATCAGTACGTCCTTGGATGCCAATGCGCAGACGCATCAACGCCAGCGCACCGTGACCCCGGAGAGAACAAACGAGTTTCTAGGCAACCTGCGCCGGGCCATCGATGGGTTCGGGGCGGCGAAAGTCTCGGCGCTTCCAACCCTCGATATCCGGAACCTGCCCGAACCCAAGTCGATTATCGAGAGCTTCCTGTCATTCGGCATGCGGTCCATCTATCTGCGACCGATCAACTACCAAGGTTTCGCCCGCAAGCGTTTTGCCGCCAAGGACACGACGGCCGCTTGGAATGCCTACCATTCGACCTTCATCAATGCACTCATAGAACACAATTGGACCGCCGCAGAACCGGTTGAAGAATACTATTTCGTCCACTGCCTGCGCCGTGTGCTCCGGTCAGGCCACAATGGACATGTTGATCTGCGAAACCCGAACGTCCTGGGGCACAGCTATCTTGTTATCGACTATGACGGGACCTTCTATCCAACCGATGAGGCCCGAATGGTCACCCGCGTCGGCCAGCTCGACCTTTCGATGGGAAACGTCCACACTGGTCTGAAAAGGGCTGCTGTCGACGCACTTAACGACGAGGCTTCCAACAATTTTAACCCTGACTGCATCCACTGTCCGTATCAGGCCTATTGTGGAGTGGACCTGATCGACGACCTGTCGCGCTATGGCCGCATCGACGTACCAAAGCACCTCACGGATTTCTGCCAGCGGCACACACACATCTTCGACAAGGTTTTTGAACTGATCTATTCAACTGATCCAAAGGCTCAGAAGTCTCTGGCGCTTTGGGCGGGGATGCCGGAATGCGAACCCGCGCTGGCCAAGGTCCATCGATGATCGACCTCCGCCTCAAAATCGATCAACTGCCGATAGTCGAGCCATTGGTGCTGCGGCTATGTGAAAGCGACCGGACCGAGCCGTCCGGGCACGATGCTCATCTCATCCGGCAGGAGAGCGAATATCGCGAGTATGAATATCTCGGATTTTCGGTTCTGGTCCACGCCACCGAAGATATGCCGCTGGATGGCGACGTGCTTATGATTTTACCCGGGCAGGGGAGTGCGCACCGGCTCATTCGAGCCTCGTCGAGGCACAACACGCTGCTGGTAACAGAACAATGCGATCAGTTGTGTGTCATGTGCTCGCAGCCGCCGAAAAAGCATCATGTCGATCTCTTTGATCAGTTCGCCATTGCCGCGACATTGGCCCCATCTGGAGCCTATATCGGGATATCCGGTGGTGAACCGCTGCTGCACAAGGATCGGCTATTCGAATTTCTGGCGTCTGCTGCTTCCGCTCGCCCCGATTTGCGTTTCCATGTTTTGACCAACGCGCAACATTTCGAGGCGGGTGACGTCAGCCGCCTC
>UCOA01000226.1 GCA_900474095.1 Hyphomicrobiales bacterium
ATCAGGATCAGGCCGAACTCGTCGCCGACGAGGCGGGCCAGCGTGTCCTGCGGTTTCAGGAGCCGGCGCAGGCGGCGAGTCAGCGCGATCAGGATGTTGTCGCCGGCGGCGATGCCGAGCACCTCATTGACCTGCTTGAAGCGGTCGATATCGATTGCCAGCACGGTCGGCCGGACAACGTTTGAGCCCGGCGCCAGCGACAGGATGGATTGCAGCCGGTCGAGGAAGATCTGCCGGTTCGGCAATCCCGTCAGATTGTCGTGAAGCGCGTTGTGCAGCAGGCGGTCGATGGAATTTTTCTGCTCGGTGATATCGACGATCGTACCGACGCAGCGGATGATTTCGCCATTGGCCCCCAGCACCGGCCGGGCGCGGATCGACAGCCAGTGGTAATGACCGTCCTCGGCGCGGACGCGGAATTCGTGGTTGAGCCGTCCCTTGCGATGCTCCAGCAGCACGTCGAGCGTCGCGCGGAACCGATCACGGTCGTCGGGGTGCAGGCGCGGCAGCCAGTTGCGGGCGGGGCCATGCATGGTGCCGGGCGAAAGCCCGAGTTGCGCCGAAATGTCGGGAATGGTGACGACGCGGTCGCGCGCCACGTCCCAGTCCCAGACGGTGTCGCCCGAACCGGTCAGTGCCAACGATTGGCGCTCCAGATCGGAGAACAGGCCTTGACTATAGGCCCCGCCGGCAAAGGCGTGCTGCATGACCGTGAAGCCGATCAGGAGTACGATCAGCACGAGACCGCCGCCGAGCGCTGGCTGGACGATGTCATTGGCAAGCTGGCCGGTCACCGTCAGCCAGGCGCCGAACAGCCAGACGAGGATCAGGAGCCAGGCCGGTACGAGCAGGATCGCCCGGTCGTAGCGGTTGAAGCCGAGATAGGCGATCAGGAAGATGCCGCAAGTACCCGTCAGCGCGAAGGAGAGCCGTGCGATACCGGATGCAATCGCCGGGTCGTAGATAGCGACGCCGAACAGCAGCCCAAGGCCGAGAATCCAGGCGAGCGTCGCATAGCTCAGATGCTGGTGCCAGCGGTTGAGGTTGAGATAGGTGAACAGGAAGATCACGAGACCGGCGGCGAGAAACACTTCCGTTCCCGCCCGCCACACGCGTTCATCTCCTGCGGTAATGCTGATCAGCTTCGACAGGAAACCGAAATCGACGCAGATGTAGCCGAGCACGGCCCAGGCAAGCGCGGCCGTTGCCGGCAGCATCGACGTTCCCTTGACGACGAAGAGAATGGTCAGGAACACCGCGAGCAGACCGGCAATGCCGAGCACGATGCCGCGATAGAGAGTAAAGGCGTTGACCGTGTCCTTGTAGGCATCCGGTTGCCAGAGATAGATTTGCGGCAGGTCGGGTCCCGCGAGCTCGGCAACGAAGGTGATGACGGAACCCGGGTTGAGGGTGATGCGGAACACGTCCGCTTCGTCGCTCGGCAGCCGGTCGAGCGCAAAGCCTTCGCTCGGGGTGATCGACAGAAGGCGTTGCGAGCCAAGGTCCGGCCAGAACAGTTTGGAGTTCACCAGACGGAAATGCGGGGCGACGATGACACGCTCCAGCTGCTCTTCCGAAACATTGGCGAGTGCGAAAACGGCCCAGTCGCCCTGGTGGTTTTCGGCGCTCGATCGCACCTCGATGCGCCGGACGATGCCGTCCGTGCCGGGGGCAGTCGACACCTGGAACGCTTCACCACGGCCAGTATAGATTTCCGTCGTGGCCGTCAGGTCAAGCGCCCTGTCCTCGCGCGAAATCTTGACAGGTTCCGTGGCAAATGCCGCACCGCTCCCCATCAGGCAGACCAGCGTCATCATGGCGACCAGAAACGCCAGGAGCCTTCGTGCTGAGGGGAGAAGCGGCAGGCAGTTCAAAGACATCAATCACTCAAATTCTTAGTTGGCACGCCGTCCTGCGAGATAAGGGAGAACATGAGGTGATCCCGCCACTGCCCGTTGATTTTCAGGTATTCCCGCAAGTAGCCTTCGCGCTGAAACCCGGCCTTTTCAAGGAGCCGGATGCTTCTGTGGTTCTCGGGAATACAGGCTGCTTCGATACGGTGCAACTGAAGGGTCGAAAAGATGTAGGGAATAGCCAGGTTGACAGCCTGCGCCATGTGGCCATTGCCGGCATAACATTCGCCCATCCAGTAGCCGATCATGCAGCACTGGGCGGCACCGCGGCGGATATACCCAATGGTCAGCCCGCCGATCAGCTGGTCCTCGGCCCTCAGGAAAATGAAGAGCGGCACGGCCTGGCCGGACGCGAATTCCTGCTCGTTGCGGATGACGCGGGTGCGAAAGGCGCTCTCGGTCATTTCGTCGGCGCGCCAGGTCGGCTCCCACGGCTCGAGAAAGGCGCGGCTTTCGCTGCGCACCCGGTACCATTGCCGGTAGTCAGAAATCTTCGGCAAGCGCAGCAAATGCGTCGCATTGGCAATCTCGACCGGATCCGGCTGCCGTGACAGAAACCGAAAGACCGATCGTGTCATATAAGCCTCCGCAGGGCGTGGGTGTTGCCGTGATGCGAGAGTGCCGGGCGCTCGAAGAACGCCCGGAGGTCGCCCCTTCAAAATCAGAATTATCCGTTGGCGGCGCGAGCTTGAACGGTCTTGCTGGAAAGCGCACCGAGAATATCGTCCATCGGCGCCAGCTTTTCGAGCGGCCCGATCGCTGAAAGCGTCGGCGTCGTGTCGAAGAACAATCGCCCGGCAAGATCCGTCAGGCGCTCGATGGTAATGCCGGACAGGCGTTCCATCAGTTCCTCGTTCGGGATCGGCCGGCCGTAGAGCATCATCTGGCGGGCGATCTGGCCGGCGCGGGCGGCGGGGCTTTCCTGGCCCATCAGAAGCTGGGCGCGGATCTGGGCGCGCGCGCGGTCGATTTCCTGCTGCTCGATCTTCATCGACGATTTGCGCAATTCATCGATGATAACGGGCATCAGCTCCGGCAGGTTCTCGCCGCCGGTTGCGGCATGGACGCCGAAGATGCCGGTGTCGGAAAAACCCCAGTGGAAGGCATAGACCGAATAACAAAGACCGCGATGCTCGCGCACTTCCTGGAAGAGACGCGACGACATGCCGCCGCCGAGGATGTTGGCGAGAATCTGCGAACAGTAGAAATCGCGGGCGTGATAGGCCTTGCCCTCGAACCCGAGCAGGACCTGCGCGTCCATCAGGTCGCGGTCCTCGCGCACATCACCGCCGGTGTAGCGGGCGGCATCGGCAATGGGAGGCGCGGCCGGTTTTTGTGGCAGGCTGGAAAAACGGTCTTCAGCCTGTCGCACAAAACTATCATGATCAAGCGCACCAGCCCCGACGACGAACGTGCGGTCGGTGGTGTAGTTGCGGCCGAGATAGGTGCGGATTTGTTGCGGCGTGAAGGAAAGAACCGTTTCCGGCGTACCGAGGATCGGGCGGCCGATCGTCTGGTTGACAAAGGCGGCTTCGGCGAATTTGTCGAACACGACATCGTCGGGCGTGTCGTTGGCGGCCCCGATCTCCTGCAGGATCACATGTTTTTCGCGCTGCAGCTCGTCTTCCTCGAAGGACGATTCCGTCAGGATATCCGCAAGGATATCGACCGCGAGGGGAACATCGTCCTGCAGGATGCGGGCGTAGTAGGATGTGGTTTCCGTTGAGGTCGCGGCGTTGACTTCGCCGCCGACATTTTCGATCTGCTCGGCAATGTCGCGGGCGGTTCGCCGCGCTGTGCCCTTGAACGCCATATGTTCCAGCAGATGGGCAATTCCGTGCTCGTCCGTGGTTTCATCGCGTGAACCGGATTTGATCCAGACACCGAGCGCAACACTTTCAAGATGCGGCATGTTCTCGGTGACGACGGTCAACCCGGACTGGAGCCGGGTGCACTCAACTTTCATCATACGTCTTTCTGCGTCCTTAGCTCAGGATGCGGGCGTGCTCGCTGATAAAGTTTTCAACGATTTTCAGCTCCGGCTCCAGAATATCGAAACGCTCCTCCCTGACCATCAGATCAGCAAGCCACGTTGGAAGCGCCGGGTCAATACCACTGGCCGATTTTACTGCAGCCGGGAATTTTGCCGGATGGGCGGTTGAAAGCGTCACCATCGGCGTATTCGGCTTTTCATGCTTGCCGGCGACAAAAACGCCGATCGCCGTATGCGGGTCGAGAAGATAGCCGGTTGCCTCGAGCGTTGAGCGGATGGTCTCGGCGACCTCTTTTTCGGTCGCACGGCCGGCGCGGAACACCTTGCGGATGGTCTTCAGCGCTTTTTCCTCGATCTCGAAGGCGCCGGACTGCTTCAGGCTCGCCATGGCGCCGCGCACCTTGGAAGCGTCGCGATCATAGGCTTCGAACAGCAGCCGCTCGAAATTCGAGGATATCTGGATGTCCATCGAAGGCGAGGTGGTCGCCTTGACATCGCGCATTTCGTAGCGGCCGGTCTTCAGCGTGCGGGCGAGGATATCGTTCTCATTGGTGGCGACGATCAGCTTGTCGATCGGCAATCCCATCTGCATGGCGACGTAGCCGGCAAAGATATCGCCGAAATTGCCGGTCGGCACGGTGAAGGAGATTTTACGGTCCGGCCCGCCGAGGACAAGCGCGGTGGTGAAGTAGTAGACGATCTGGGCCATGATGCGCGCCCAGTTGATCGAGTTGACGCCGGAAAGCGCCACGCCGTCGCGGAAAGCCACGTCGTTGAACATCTCTTTGACGAGGGTCTGGCAGTCGTCGAAATTGCCCTTGATCGCCAGCGC
>UCOA01000102.1 GCA_900474095.1 Hyphomicrobiales bacterium
GGCCGCCGCACCGCAGCCGTTGCGCCCTGACCGGCTGCCGGCGATCAACGCGTTGAAGACGGCACTCGATGGGACGACGCCTGGCACGCTGGCTTTCCTCACCGACGGCCTGGCGGCCGGCGACGACAAGGTGATGACCGGGCTTGCGGCTCTGGCGCCTGCCAATTTCCGCCTGATCGAGGGAAGCGGCGATCAGGCCGTGGCCATCACCAATTCCGCCAACGACGCCGATTCCATGGTGATCAGCGCCAGCCGCCTGGATACCGCCAGCGCGCGCACCCTGCCGATCAGCGCCTATGACACGCGTGGCCGGGCGATCGCCAACGGCTCGCTGGCTTTCGCAGCCGGCGAAGGCGTGGCCAGGGGAACGCTTGCTGCTCCCTTCGAACTGCGCAACGATTTCGCCCGCATCGCCATCGACGGCGCCGCGACCGCCGGCGGCACCTTCCTGCTCGATGACGGTTTCCGTCGCCGCCGCGTGGCGCTCCTGAGCGGCGAGGCCCGCGATCAGTCACAGCCGCTGCTGTCGCCGCTCTACTATATCAACCGGGCGCTCGCGCCCTATGCCGATCTCGTCCAGCCGAACGAAGCCGATCTGGCTGTCGCGATCCCCGATCTGCTGGCGCAGAAACCGTCCATGCTAATCATGGCAGACATCGGCCGCCTGCCGGACGAGACCTATGCGCCGGTGACCAAGTGGATCGAGAACGGCGGCACGCTGATCCGCTTCGCCGGGCCGCGCCTTGCCGCCGCGCCCGCCGACGATCCGCTGGTACCTGTCACCCTGCGGCAGGGCGAACGCGCGCTCGGCGGCGCCCTGTCTTGGTCGCAACCCCAACCGCTGGCCGACTATCCGGCGCTCAGCCCGTTTGCCGGCATGCCACGGCCTGAAGGCATCCTCGTCAAGCGGCAGGTGCTGGCCGAACCGACCGCCGATCTCTCCTCACGCACCTGGGCGAGCCTGGCCGACGGCACGCCGCTCGTCACGACAAAGGCGCAAGGGGCTGGCCGTATCATCCTGTTTCATGTCAGTGCCGAGGCGACCTGGTCGAACCTGCCGATATCCGGCGATTTCGTCGAGATGTTGCGCCGGAGCGTCCAACTGTCGCGCAGTGGCGGGGTGGCGAGCGAAGGTACTGCGCAAGGCCAGACGCTGGCGCCCTACCGCCTGCTGAATGCCGACGGCGTGCTGATCAGTGAAACCGGCCGGGCGCGGCCGCTGGAAATTGCCGCAGGCAAGATGCCGGTCTCCAGCGCCGAAAACCCGCCCGGCCTGTACGGCTCGGAAGAAGGGTTTACGGCCCTCAACCTCCTGCCGCGCGACATGCAGTTGAAGCCGATCGACGCGACCGGCCTGCCGATGGCCTATACCTCCGAACCGATGATCGGCGCGGAAGCCTGGTCGCTGAAACCCTCGCTGTTTGCGGCCGCCCTTGTTCTGCTGCTCCTCGATTCCGCCATCGTCCTCTTCATGGGCGGGGCCTTTGCCCGATTGAGAATGCCGGCGGCCGCGGCGATCGTCATCGCATTGGCCGCTGGTTGCCTTGTTGCAATGCCCGGCCAGTCGCTTGCCGACGACAGCAAGCCCGGCGACGAGACGATTCTCGGGCGGCTCGACAGGACCCATCTGGCTTATGTCGTCACCGGCGAGGCTGAGGTCGATCGCCTTTCCGAACGCGGACTGGCCGGCCTCACCGAGTTCCTGACCTATCGCACGACGCTCGAACCCGCCCCGCCGGTCGGGCTCGACATCGCTTCGGACGAACTGTCGTTCTATTCGCTGATCTATTGGCCGATTTCCGCCAATGCACCGATGCCGAGCCCGCAGGCCATCAGCCGGATCGATGCCTATATGCGCGCCGGCGGTACCGTGCTTTTCGACACCCGCGATCAGTTCTCCTCGCTCGGAACGAGTTCCGGCACCAGTCCGAATTCGGAACGGCTGCAGGCGATCCTCGGCGATCTCGACATTCCGCCGCTGGAGCCGGTCCCGACCGACAACGTGTTGACCAAGTCCTTCTACCTCTTGTCGAACTTCCCGGGCCGCTACAGTGGCAGCCCGCTGTGGATCGAAGCGCAGCCGGACAACGGCTCGCAACCGACCGGCAGGCCGGCCCGCTCGGGCGACGGGGTTTCCCCGATCATGATCACAGGCAATGATTTTGCCGGTGCCTGGGCGATCGACAGCAATGGCGCGCCGCTGCTGCCAACCGTGCCGCCGGACGAGCAGCAGCGTGAATATGCCTTCCGCTCCGGGGTCAACATCATGATGTATATGCTGACCGGCAACTACAAGGCCGACCAGGTGCACATTCCCGCCCTGCTCGAACGGCTTGGCCAGTGAGGGCGTGGCGATGACACTCGATTTCTCGCCGCTCCTTCCCTGGCCCTTCATCGCCGTCCTCGCGCTGATCGCCGTCCTCCTTTCAGCCCTCGGCTTCTGGCGCGGTGTCCGCGGTGCGGCGTTCCGCACGGCGGCACTTGCGGCCCTGTGCCTTGCGGTCGCCAATCCGGTTTTCTTTCAGGAAGAGCGCGAACCGCTGTCGACCATCATCGGCGTCGTCGTCGATCGCAGCCAGAGCCAGGGCAATGCCGGCCGCCGCGAAATGACCGATGCCGCGCTGGCGACGCTGAAGCAGCGTCTTGCCAAATTCCCGCAAATCGAAGCCCGCATCGTCGAGGCGGCCGATGACGAGGACACCGAAACGCCCTCGACAAAGCTCTTCACGGCGTTGCAGGCGGCGCTTGCCGATGTTCCGTCCGCCCGCGTCGGCGGCGCGGTCTTCATCACCGACGGCCAGATCCACGACGTGCCCGATATCAACCAGCCGCTCGGCTTCGACGCGCCGGTCCACGGCCTCATCACTGGCAAGCCGGACGAGTTCGACCGCCGTATCGAGGTGGTTAGCGGCCCACGCTTCGGCATTGTCGGCGAGGAACAGAAAATCACCTTCCGCATCGCTGACGACGGCGCAGCACCCGGCGGTACCGCGGAAGTGACCATCAGCCTCAATGGCAACGAGATCGGCCGGGAAATGGCCGAACCCGGCACAGACGTGCCGTTCACCTTCACCGTCCCGCGCGGCGGCAACAATATCCTCGAATTTGCCGTCGCCAACGTCCCTGGCGAAGTGACGGACGACAACAACCGCGCCGTTCACGTTATCGACGGCATTCGCGAGAACCTGCGAGTGCTTCTGGTTTCGGGTGAACCGCATGCCGGCGAGCGCGCCTGGCGCAATCTCTTGAAGTCCGATGCAGCGGTCGATCTCGTGCATTTCACCATTCTCAGACCGCCGGAAAAGCAGGATGGTACGCCGATCAACGAACTCTCCCTGATCGCCTTTCCGACCCGCGAGCTTTTCGTCGAAAAGATCAAGGAATTCGACCTGATCATCTTCGACCGCTATCAGCATCGCGGCGTCCTGCCGATCCTCTACTATGACAACATCGCCCAATATGTGGAAAACGGCGGCGCATTGCTGATCGCGGCTGGACCGGAGCACGCGGGCGATGATTCGATCGCGACCACCCCCCTCTCGGCCGTGCTTCCTGCCAACCCGACCGGCTACATGAACGAGAAAGCCTTCTATCCGCGTCTTTCGGACGAAGGAAAGAAACATCCGGTCACGCGCGGGCTTGAGGGCGCCGACAGCGAGCCGCCGCATTGGGGCCGCTGGTTCCGCACGGTCGATGTAGACCGGCCGCTCGGCCAGACCGTGATGCAGGCAGCCGACGGCAAGCCGCTGCTTGTGCTCAACCGGGTCGGCAAAGGCCGTGTCGCCATGCTGCTCTCCGACCAGGGCTGGCTCTGGGCACGCGGCTTCGAAGGCGGCGGCCCAAGCGTTTCGCTCTATCGCCGCACCGCCCACTGGCTGATGCAAGAACCGGCGCTGGAGGAAGAAGCGCTGACGGCGCATGCCCGCGGCCGAACGCTGGAAATCGCCCGGCAGACGATCGCAGGCGATCCGGGTCCGGCCGCGCTGACCTATCCTTCGGGCAAGACGGAAGAGGTCGCGCTGAAGGAGGCCGAGCCCGGTCTTTATAAAGCGAGCGTCCGCACGACGGAAACCGGCCTGTTCGAAGTGAACAACGGCGAACTCAACACGCTGGTGCATGTCGGCAGCGTCGATGCGCCGGAGTTCAAGGCAACGATCTCGACAACCGAAATGCTGAGGCCCTGGGCGGAAAAGACCAAGGGGCTGGTGCGCCGTCTCGCCGACGCCGACGGCCCGGTGGACCTTCCGCCGCTCCTGCCGGTGCGCGGCACGGTCCGCGTCGCCGACGATCAGCGGATGTCGCTGCGGATGACCGACGAAACGGTGCTCAAGGGCATCAATTCGCTGTCGCTGTTTGCGGGTTTCCTCGGCCTGGCCGCCCTGCTATTCGCGCTTTCCGCCACGTGGCACCGGGAGGGGCGGTGAGCGTTTGCGAAGCGAACGTGGTCGGCGCGCCATGCGGGCCAAGCGATGCGGCCTTTTACTGCGCCGCGATCCTGGGCGCCGGCCACTCCTGGGATTGATTGAAGACCCCCCGGATCTGATCACGCAGCCAGACGCTCGCCGTATCCTTGTCGGCATGAGCAGGCCAGACGAGGGTCACGGGCGGGAAGCGCAGGTCGAGCGGAACGGGGCTGATGACCAACCCCATGAGAGATGCATATCGGCGGGCGATCCTGGCGGCGATGGTGGCGATCACCGGACTGGCCTTGGCCGTCGAGAGGACGGACATGAAATCAGGCCCGGCGGCAACGACATTGAGGTCCGCGCCTGCAAATTCGAGCGCGTCTTCCACGCAGCCGTGCAGGCTCTCGCTCTGCGAGATGACCGCGTGATCGGCAGTGAGGTAGTCCTCCAGACTGACGGGAACGCCGAGCGAAAGCAAAGCCGGATTGTAGCAACACTGCACGTCCGCCTCGTACAGCACCTCCGAAACCTGGCGCGTGGCGCGCGAATAGGTGCAGCCGATCGCCATATCGAGCGCGCCACTATCGATCATCGCATCGACCTGATCCGGCAGACAAGCACGTGCGAGAATTCGAACCCCGGGCGCAAGCTTGCGCATCCGGGCCGTGAGATCCGGTAGAAGCAGAAGCTGCACCTCGGCTGACATGCCCAAGCGAAACACTCGGCTTTCTGTAGCCGGATCAAAGACATCGGCAGAAAGAAGAGCTGCCTGCGCCTGCCTCAAGGCGTTGCGTATAGGCCCAGCCAACGTGCGCGCTCGCGCTGTTGGCTGCATCGTCTGGCCGACGCGAATGAAAAGCTCGTCCTCGAACAGCATGCGCAAGGTCGAGATATTATGGCTCATTGCCGGCTGGCCGATCTTCAGCCGCCGCGCAGCCCGCGTGACGCTACCCTCCTCCATCATCGCATCGAAAGCGATGAGAAGATTGAGGTCGAACGCCCTTAAATTGAAATGATCGATAGCTTGCATGACCGGCATCGATTTGATTGCTGATGGGCGCATAGTTACGTTTTCAGCAAGGTGCTTGCAAGGCCCTTCACGATATCTTGCTCAAGGAGTTCCACTATGCCGACCCGCCGCTCCGTCCTCAAGGCGACAGCCACCACCCTTCTCGCCGCCGCCTCTTCCGCAGCGCTTCCCGATCTCGCGTTTTCCAAAGCGCCGTTGAAAGGCGGCCAGGCGCCGGGCTACCACCGCCTGAAGGTCGGAGCCTACGAAGTTACCGCGCTATCGGATGGAACCGTCGCCCTCCCGCTTGCAAAACTCTATGCCAACACGACTGTCGACCATGCGGAGGCAGCGTTGGCGGCCGCCTTCCAAGGGGCCTCGTCGGAAACGTCGGTCAACGCCTATCTCGTCAATACCGGCGAACGGCTTGTCCTTATCGACGCTGGTACGGGAAGCTTTCTCGGCCCGACGCTTGGCAGGTTGGCCGCCAATATTCAATCTTCGGGCTACAAGCCGGAAGAGATCGATGATGTCATCCTGACCCATGTCCATACGGATCATTCCGGTGGCCTTGTCGTCGAGGGCAAGCGCGTCTTTGCCAATGCCACCGTCCGCGTCAACCGTCGCGAAGCCGATTTCTGGCTCGATCCGAGCGAGGAAAAGAAGGCGACGGCAGCCGTGAAGGAGCATTTCGCCCAGGCGCGCGCCTGCCTCACGCCGTACATCGAGGCGGAAAAATTCGAAGTCTTCGGCGACGATGCCGAGGTCGTGCCCGGCTTCGGCTCCGTGCTCAGGGCCGGCCATACCCCGGGGCACAGCGCGATCGTGATCGAAAGCGAGGGCCAGAAGCTGATGTTCTGGGGAGATGTCACGCATGGCGACGTTCTACAGTTCGATGAGCCCGATGTGACGATCGCCTTCGACGTCAATCAGCAGATGGCGGTTGTTGCGCGCAAGCTGGCGTTCGAACACGCCGCCGACGGCGCCTATCTGGTTGCCGGCGCCCATATCTCATTTCCCGGCATAGGCCATCTGCGCCGGGACGATACAAATTACGGCTGGGTCCCGCTGAACTACAGCCTTTAACACCGGCAAGGGGGCGTCATCGCCCCTTCGCTTTTCCAAGCGATCATCCATGCCAGCGAATTTCGCCCTTCAGCCGCGCATGCACATCCTCTCCCATCGGCACGACGAGAACCCGGTTCGGATCGACCGGCCCGGGGAAAGTCAACGCTGCATAGGCCACCTTCTCGAAACCGAGCGGTTGGTAATAAGGCGGATCGCCGACGAGAATGACGCCTTCCGAGCCCTTGCGCCGGGCCGCTTCGACGGCGATGCGTACCAGTTCCCGGCCGATGCCGCGGTTCTTGTGCGAGGGCCGCACTGCGAGCGGACCGAGCAGATGGCCCTTGACGGAACCGGCTAGAACGGGGGTCATCCGCACCGAAGCGATGGTTTCGCCGTCGTCGGCGCAGACGAAGGACAAGGACAGGTCATGCGGTCCCTGCTCGCGAATCCGCGCGGCGGCACGGGCGAACCGGCCGGGACCGAACGCTTCTTCATTGATGATCTCAATGGCTGCGTCATGGGACGCGTCTTCGGTCAAATAGACGAGGTCGTGCTTTTTCATAAACATCAGAAAACCGTGCATGCGAGACGTATAGAGGTGATGGCTACGCCCGAGGGCGTTTTCGACATCAGCGTCGTCGCGGGTTTCCTGGAAAGAACATCGAATGTGAATCCGGTTGCATGAAAAAGTCTGGGAGGCCCGATAGCAGAAAAACGGCCTCTGTCAAAGCCCAAAACGCACTGTTCAGCATTTGCAGGCTAATGTGCGCGGCCGAGACGCGTTATTTACAGCACAACCAAGTCACGAACAGGCGGCACCCCGCCGCAGGAGATCACCGATGGGTATGCTGGTTCACGGCGTCTGGCACGACGTCTGGTACGACACCAAGGAAGCGAAGGGCCACTTCAAGCGCGCCGCCGCGCAGTTCCGCAACTGGACCACCGCAGACGGCTCGGCCGGCCCGTCCGGCGAGGGCGGTTTCAGGGCCGAGGCCGGGCGTTACCATCTTTACGTGTCGCTGGCCTGCCCCTGGGCGCACCGCACGCTGATTTTCCGCAAGCTGAAGAAACTCGAAGATCTGGTCTCGGTCTCTATCGTCGATCCGCTGATGCTCTCGAAAGGCTGGGAGTTCAAGAACGAGCTCGGCGGCACCGTCGACCACGTATTCGGCTCGGAAGCGCTCTGGCAGGTCTATGTGAAAGCCGATCCCCATTATTCCGGCCGCGTCACAGTGCCGGTTCTTTGGGACAGACAACAGAACAAGATGGTCTCGAACGAGTCCTCGGAAATCATCCGGATGTTCAATTCGGCCTTCGACCGGCTGACGGGCTCTAAGGACGACTTCTATCCCGAGCAACTTCGAAGCGAGGTCGACAGCCTGAATGAGCGCATCTACAACGCGGTGAACAACGGCGTTTACAAGGCCGGCTTCGCCACGACACAGGAAGCCTATGCGGAAAACGTCACGGTCCTGTTCAAGGTGCTGGACGAACTGGAAGAACGCCTTTCCAGCCGGCGCTACCTGACCGGCAGCCGCATCACCGAGGCCGACTGGCGGCTGTTCACGACGCTGGTGCGTTTCGACCCGGTCTATGTCGGGCACTTCAAGTGCAACATCCGCCGCATCGCCGATTACACGAACCTGCAGGGCTATCTGCAGGATCTCTATCAGGTTTCCGGCGTCGCCGAGACGGTCGACATGCGCCATATCAAGGAACATTATTACCGCAGCCACACGATGATCAACCCGACGGGCGTCGTTCCGGCCGGTCCGGAGCTTGATCTCGCCACGGAGCATGAACGCGAGAAACTGGCGGCCTGATTCTACCAGAAATCGGCCGGCGGCATTTTACCCGAAAGTTCCGCGAGTCGCCGGTGCGTGGCAGCCGTGGTATCGTTTGGAAGATCGTCGAGTGCGAAAAAGCCGGTCTCGACGATCTCGAGGTCCGGCTTGCGCGGCGCCGTCTGGCGGACATTGCGGCAACGATAGAAGAGCACATGATCGCGCTTGCTCGTCAGCCGATTGAAATAGACGTGAAACAACTCCGGCGGATCGGTCAGTTCCAGATTGCCTTCCTCGCGCAACTCCTTGACCAGCGCCTCAAAGGCTGTTTCGTGCCGCTCCAGCCCACCGCCCGGCATATGCCAGCCGGGCACGTAGGAGTGCCTGACCAGAAAAACCCGGCCATCCCCGTCAAAACAGGCGGCACGCACGCCCATCGTCATGCCCCGCGCGAAGGCGAAATAGCTGTGAATCAGGCGGGTAACGAGCCGCGTCTTCCAGCTGCGCATTTCCGGCGGCTTTTCCGTCATGCCGATCCGGTTCCTTTCATCCGTGTCTGGCCGAGGATAAAGCGCCCCGACTGATTCCCCTTTTCGGGAATATGCGCTAGGTACAAATTATGTTCAAACTCGCGCATATTTCCGACATTCATCTCGGCCCCCTGCCCGATCTTTCGTACCGTGAACTCGCATCGAAACGCATCACCGGCTTCGTCAACTGGCACCGCAACCGGCGCAACCATCTGGTCGGCAACACGCTCAATCTTTTGATGGACGAGATCGAGCGTGCAGATCCGGATCACCTGGCGATCACCGGCGACCTGGTCAATCTCGCCTCCTCGCGTGAAATCGAGATCATGACCGAGTGGCTGAAGGAAGCCGGCGACCCCGAAAACATCTCGATCGTGCCCGGCAACCACGATGCCTATGTGCCTGGCGCCTATGAAAAGACCACCAAGGCCTGGTACCCGTATATGCGCGGCGAACGGGGACCGGCGGAGTGGAACGAGGATTTCCACTGCTATCCCTATCTGCGCGTTCGCGGCCAAGTGGCGCTGATCGGCTGCTCCACCGCCGTCGCCACGCCTCCCTTTGCCGCCAGCGGCTATTTCGGCAGCCGCCAGGCGCGCGAAACCGTCAATCTCTTGCGCGCGGCGGGTGAAGCCGGGCTGTTCCGCGTGGTGATGATCCATCATCCGCCGATCAGAGGCGCGACTTCGATGTACAAGCGCATGCTCGGAATCCGAAGGTTTGCCGCGACGATTTCCGCCGGCGGCGCCGAACTGGTGCTGCACGGGCACACGCATCTGAACACGGTTTATTCCCTGAAGGGCCAGATCAAGCCGGTACCCGTCGTCGGTATTGCCTCGGCATCTCAAGGCCGAGGCGGCAAGAAACCGCCCGCGGGGTTCAACCTGTTTTTCATCTCGGGAAGCCCGGGGCAATGGAACCTGGTGCGCGAGCGATTCGAACTGACCATGGACGGTCGTTCGGTGACGCTGGTCGAAACCACGCGCTTCTGATCCGCCAAGCGTGTCGCTACTCGCCAAAATGCCAAAAAGCGCTATGCTTGGGGAAATATTCGGCGTTCGTCATCCGTCACATAGGACTGACGGGAAGACAGGACCGCGGGCGCCATCCCAGACGTCGCGCAATCCGGTTTCCCGGAAGCAGTTTCAAAAGCCAGGAGATGACCATGATCTATCGCAAGACCGCACTGATGGCCCTTATTTCTGCCGTTTGCGCCTTTGCACCCGGCCAAACGGCCTGGGCCGCCGGTGAGGACACCACGACCCCGCCCGAAAAGACCCAAACCTCCACGGAATGCAAGGACGGAAAGGTTTGGGACGAGGAAAAGAAGGAATGCGTCGATGCCAAGAAGAGCGGGCTTGACGACGATATCCTGTTCAAGGCGGCACGTGAACTTGCCTATGCCGGCCAGTATGAGAACTCGCTGAAGGTGCTCGCCGCCGTCGAGGACCAGAACAGCGCCCGGATTCTGAACTACCGCGGCTATGCCAACCGCAAGGCCGGACGCATGGAGCTTGGCATGAGCTATTACAAGCGGGCGCTGCAGGCCGACGAAAACTACATCCTTGCCCGCTCCTACATGGGCCAGGCTTTGGTTGAACAGGGACAGATCGAAGAAGCGAAGGCGCAGTTGATCGAGATTCGCGACCGCGGCGGCGAAAACACCTGGGCCTATCGCGCCCTCTTGGAAACGCTGGGCGGCGTCCGTCACTACTGATCGCGCTCCGGCCGGGCGGCCCGGTTGCCCGGCCTTTCATCCGGCATTGGGAAAATGCCTTTGAAGCGGCAAAATATGCGCTCCCCGACGGCTGCCGACTTGCAGACCATGGGTCAAATGTTTCATATCAACCGGCGTGTATTTTCGACCCGGAACGAATAAAATCCCGTTCCGGAACGTTTCTTTGGAAGAGCAATGCGTCCAGCGGCAGATTCGAACGAATTCAGACGGGACTTGGTCAGTGTTCTGCCCAAGTTGCGCCGTTTCGCAATGACACTGACGCGCAATGCCGCCGATGCCGATGACCTGGTTCAAGAGGTCTGCGAGCGGGCGATCACCCGTAACCACCTTTGGAACGGCGAAGGGCGGCTGGAGAGCTGGATATACGCCATGACCCGCAATCTGTGGATCGACGAAATCAGGAAGCGCAAGGTCCGCACCGGCGGCGGCACCGTCGATGCCTCCGAGCAGGACGAGTTGTCGATCGAGCCATCCGGCGAAAAGGCCGTTTACGCCAATCAGCTGCACAAGATGATTCTGTCGATGCCGGAAGGGCTGGCGAGCGTCTTCGTGCTGGTGAATGTTGAAGGACACAGCTACCGCGAGGCCGCCGATATTTTGAAGATCCCGATCGGGACGGTGATGAGCAGGCTTTCGACGGCACGCATGCGTCTGGCCGCAATGATTACAGAGACGACGGAAAGGAGGGCCTGAACGTTGCAAAGTACGAAAGGGCTCGCGCTCGAAGTTCGCCTGTCGGCCTATCTCGACGGCGAAGTCAGCGAAGCGGAACGCAAGGAACTGGAGCAGTTGGTGGCGCGCGATGACGAAGCCCGACTGCTGCTGGAAATGCTCAAGGCTGGAAACGCTTTTGGCAACAAGGCGTTCGAAGAGTTTCTGCACGATCCGGTTCCACTGTCCCTGGTACGCCGGATCAAGCAAGGCCCGGGTGTCAATCCGAAAGCCGAGCGCGTCGTCAGCGCCGCACCGCGCCAGGCGAAGGTCCGGCTATGGCCGCGCGCGCTGGCAGCGTCGATTGCCTTGCTGCTGGTCGGCAGCTCGACCGGCTACCTTATCGGCAGGACCAGCAATGACGGCGCTCCGTCGGTGAACGTGGCCGCGGCCCGCTCCTGGCTTGACGATATCGCCGACTACCACCGTATTTATTCGCGGCAGACGACGGAACATCTGGTGGAAGTGCCGGCATCGGGCGACGCCAGGATCGAGAGCTGGCTTGCATCAAGCGTCGGCGTGAATTTCGCTGTGCCGGACCTGAGCGGGGGCGGCCTGACCTTCGAAGGCGCTCGACTGCTCGTCGCAGGTGGAAAGCCCGTGGCGCAGTTGATGTACAAGAACGAGGACGGTGACGTCTTCGCCATCTGTTTCCTGAAAAGCAAGCCCGGCACATCCGACGGGAAGATGACAGAAAGCATACGCGACGATATCGCTATGATTTCCTGGCAGAAGAGCGGCGCATCCTATGTGGTCGTTGGCCCCTCGGCCGACGCCAATCTGCAGCAGCTCGCCGATACTGTTTCGACAACGATCTGACAGCCCCCCAGACATCGCCGCCACCTCCAATGAGGAGGGGTTCCCGCTTGTCACCCCCTGGGATCGGGTCCATTATCTGTCGCGATACGAGCTGCCGCCGCGCTCACGGGAGCCGACGGCGAATGGCTCTTGAGGCGTGCGGCGATGAACTGCGTTCAATGCGGTTGTGAAATCCGAACCGGATTTACCTTTTGCCCGAACTGTGGAGCAAAGCAGCCGAGATCTTGCCCTGGATGCGGCTATCTCTGCCTGCCGGATTTTACCTTCTGCCCGCAATGTGGCACGGAAGTCTCTCCCCGGTTGGCAACGGATAAACCACGGCAATCCCATCCCCACCCTTCACCGATAGCCTCCGTGGTCGCGGAAACCTTGCCGGAGCCAGCGGGAGCCGACAAGCACGCCGATGCCGACCGGCGCACTGTTACGGTGCTCTTCGCCGATCTTTGCAACTTCACCACACTGAGCGAGCAGACCGACCCTGAACTGCTCCAGACGCTGCAGAACGAGCTGTTCGAAGAACTGACTGGCGCGGTTACGACGTTTGGAGGGTTTGTCGACAAGTTTATCGGCGATGCCCTGCTTGCCCTGTTCGGCGCGCCGCAGGCGCATGAAGATGACCCGGAACGGGCCTTGCACAGCGCGCTCGAGATGACCCGCCGGGTGGCGCGCATCGCCGAACGGTGGCGCGACCGCGTCAGCCTGCCGCTTGCCCTGCATATCGGCGTGAACACCGGACCAGTGGTTGCCGGTGGCGTGGGCGCCGGCAATATCAAGGCCTATTCGGTGACCGGCGATACTGTCAACACCGCGCAGCGCCTGCAATCGATGGCGGAACCGGGCGACATCCTCATCGGCCCCGTTACCCACCGCCTCACCCGGCACGCCTTTTCCTTTGCCTCGCTCGGCACGCTGCCATTGCGCGGCAAGACCGAGGGCGTGCTGGTGCATCGGCTGACCGGCCGCATCGAGGCCGCAGCCAGCCCGCGCGGACTGTCCACCCTCGGGCTCAGCGCGCCGATGGTTGGTCGCGATGCGGAACTCGGGAGCCTGCTGCGCTGCCTCGATGGCGCTTGCGCAGGAGTTACCCAGTTCGTGCGCCTGACAGCTGAAGCCGGCGCCGGCAAGACGCGCCTGGTCAACGAGTTCCTAAACAAGGTGGCGAACGAACCCCGTTTCGCCGGCGTTGTCGTGCGTCAGGCGGCGTGCTCTTCTTTCGGCGAGCCATCATACGGCACACTCGCCGCCATCGTGCGGTGCGCCTACGAGATCGGTGCCAACGACAGCGCGGACGACGCGCGCCGCCAACTCTCCAGCGGCCTCGACGCGCTCGACCTGCCAGCCGCGGACAGGGAGCGGCTGATACCGCTCTTCCTGTGCATTCTCGGCTTCGACGATCCCGGCGGCATGCTCAAACACCTGGAACCCGAGCAACTGCGGCGGCAGATTTTCTACGCCATCCGCACCATCCTCGAGCGTCGGCTCGAACGGGCGCCGCTGCTTCTGGTGATAGAAGACCTGCATTGGGCCGACGCCGCCTCTCTTGAGACCTTGCGTTTTGCGATGGACCGGCTGGAGCGCAACCGGCTGATGCTGCTGACCACCCATAGGCCCGCATTCGAAACGGACAGGCTGAATTCTGCCAAGGCCAGCCTGACGATGCTGCGTCTCTCTCCCCTTTCCTCCGCCAATGGACACGACCTGATTTTCGCCCTCTTCGGTAAAGGCCGACTACCGGCACGGCTCTGCGACCGGATCGTCGAGCGTGCCGGCGGAAACCCCCTCTTTATCGAGGAGATCCTGCGCAGCCTGATCGAAGTCGGCGGATTGCGGCGCAGCGGCCCACGCTGGGAAGCAACCCCCGAAGCGGCCACGGCCGACATTCCCCTCAACGTCCAGGCGATCATGCTGGCAAGGATCGACCGGCTGCCGCCGCCAATGCGCAAACTCGCCCAGACCGCAGCGGTCATCGGCACGCGATTCGATACATCGATCCTCGAAGCCGTCTTTCCTGATTCGGCCGTAATCGAAACCGGTCTCGATCACCTGTGCGAGGCGGAAATCATCGAGGAGGTGACCGGCGGGACCCCCATCTCGGCGCCCTCCTATGGCTTTCGTCAGACGATGCTCCATGAGTTGGTCTACGACAACCTGCTCCTGAAGCGGCGCACCGAATTGCACGGGCTCATCGGCGAGACGCTCGAACGGCGATATGGCACGGATCCCGACCGGCTCGAGGATCTCGCCCTCCTCGGCCATCACTTCGGACGTTCCGCGCAGAAACAGAAGGGAGCGAGCTATCTGATGGCCGCCGGCGACCGAGCGCGCATGGCCTATGCCAATGACGACGCGCTCCGCTTCTACCGCGGGGCGCTTGACGCGCTTGGCGATCGCCGTGACGGCACCTGGATCGTACTCTGCGAGCGGATTGCAGATCTTTGCGGGCCGGCCGGCCAACGCGACAAGGCGATGGAATTTTACGGCACCGCACTCAAGGCCCACGAGGACGCGGACGATCGCACGGCGGCGGCGCGGATATCACGCAAGCTCGGCCGGCTGCTCTTCGATTCCGGCAATCGCGAGGCTGCGCGCAACCGTTTCGCCGAGGCCGCAGCATTGCTGGAGGGCGCAAACGCCCCGATCGAAAAGGCGCATCTGTTACAGGAACAGGGTCACCTTGCCTTCCGCACCGGTGACTATGCCAGCGCCATCAAATGGGCTGACGACGCATTGCGTTGCGCCGAAGAATTGCCCCCGCAACAAGACAACGGAGAAACGACAAACGAAGCCACCCTGGCGATCGCGCAGGCGCTCAATACCAAAGGAACGGCGCTCGCACGGCTCGGAAAAACAAGAGAGGCAGTCGCGGAAGTCGAACGCAGCGTCGAAGCAGCGCTGCGCTGCGGCCAGCTCAATGCCGCCTGTCGCGGCTATACCAATCTCGGCGTGCTCTACACGATCATCGATCCGGCGCTCGCCATCGAGATTTGCGCCCGCGGCTACGAGATGGCGAAACGGATCGGCGATTTCGGCTTCCAGGCGCGACTGCTGACGAACATCGCCGTCGCCTACTGCACCTTTACGGATCGGTGCGCACGGGAGGGCATGCCAGCGGTGCACAAGGCACTGGCGATCGACCGGGCGCTCGACCAACGGGACCATCTGCCGGTACCGCTCCTCGTGCTCGCGCAGATCTACCAGTGCCACGGCCAGCCGGATCTCGCTCGGCGCCACTACGTTGAGGCGCTCGACGCCGCGCGCGACACCGGAGAGGCGCAATTACTCTTTCCGTGCTATGATGGACTGGCAACGCTCAGCCTCGATGCCAACAACATGGAAGAGGCGGAACGCTACTTTGAATTGGCGCAGGATATCTGCGCCCGGCATGATATCGACCCCAAAACCCTAGTAATACTGCCGTTTCTTGACTAGCGGAGGAAATCAGCAATGGAGCAAAACTATAACCAAAGCCCGTTGAAACCTGGCGACCGCGCTCCGAACGTGGTCCTGGACGCAATCACCCATGGCGGCAAGATCGCCATCGACGATTTTCGCGGCCGCAGACCCGTCCTGGTGGGCTTATTTCGCGGCCTGCACTGCGCCTTTTGCCGTCGCCAGATCGCGGCAATGGCCGAACTGGAGACGCCCCTGCGCGACCAGGGCATCGACAGCCTGACGGTCGTCAACACGCCGACCGAACGCGCACGGCTTTATTTTCGCTACCATCCCTTGCCCAATCTGCTTGCGGCGTCCGATCCGGACCGGGTATCGCACCGCGCCTTCGGCCTACCCAATCTCGAATTCACCGAGAACGAGGACCAATGGCCGTATAAGGTTGGCATGAATACGGTGATGAGCATGCGCGTCGACCTGCCCGGCGAACTGCCTGAACCGATGGACCCGATGGCCGCGGGCGATCTGCTCGACAAGCTGGACGGATATGAACAGACAGATGAAGACCGTCAGATGATAGCAGACGGTTACGGCCAGCTGACAGGCGAGTTCCTGCTCGACCGGGACGGCATCATCCGCTGGTCCTTCACCGAAGTCCCCGGCGGCGGGCGCCAGCTATTCGCCAGCCCGAGCCGGCAGGAACTGATGTCCGCCGCAGCGCAACTTCCCGCATAAGCGAAATCTCCAAATAGCGAGATTCCCCAAATCCGAAGGGATTTGGGGAATCGTTCGAAATTCACGTTGTTCAGCAGATTCATGCGCTCGTTTCCCGCCGCGGCGTGTTTCCAAAATCGCGGCAATTTTCGGCGCGGACTTATGCAAAATTTGCCAAATATACGCCGATAAGCGCGTAATACATGGGATTTCGCGCCATGGTTTTAACGATTTGTTCAAAGAGTTTGTTAACCACAAACGACTAATATTCGACCAACGTACAGCGCCGATTTTTGGCCTGCTGCCATGAAGGCACGCCCGAACCGACCAGCCTCGGGACGTCTTGAACATTCTCACCCCATTGACAACGTCGCCGGTGCTCTTTCGAGTTCTGCGACCGGCAAGAGGACTCGAAATGAAACCCGCACTGCGTTTTGGTATCGGCATGCGCCTTTGCATCGGCTTCGGCTTTCTCGTTCTGCTGATGCTGCTTCTCACCCAGCAATCCGTGTCCAAGGTCAACGCGATCAACAGCAATCTCTCAGAGATCAATGACGTCAACAGCGTCAAGCAGCGTTTTGCCATCAATTTCCGCGGTAGCGTCCATGATCGCGCCATCGCCATCCGTGACGTCACGTTGGTCGAGACGACCGAGGAGCGCCGGACAGCCGTCGCGTTGATTGCAAAGCTTGCCGACGCTTATGCGGTCAATGAAGCGAAAATGGCGGATATGATCGCGGCAGGCGCGGCCGATCAGGAAAAGACCATCCTTGCAGAAATCGCCGACATCCAGTCGAAGACCAATCCGCTCGTCGCAGACATCATTGCGCTGGAAGACAAGGGTGATAAGGACGCCGCCAAAAAAATTCTGCTGGAGCAGGCGCGCCCGCTGTTCGTTTCGTGGCTCGGCGCCATCAACAAGTTCATCGACTACCAGGAAGCACTCAATAAGTCCCTCGGAAGCGACGTCCACGCGACGGCGAGCGGGTTCGAAAGGCTGGCGCTAGGTTCACTGGCCGGGGCGGTAATACTGGCAATCATCGCCGCCTACGTCGCCAGCCGGTCGATCACCGGCCCAATGGCCAAACTCAAGGATGCATTGCGCCAGATGGCGGAAGGCAAGCTGGATAGCAATCAGGTGCTCGATGCTCGCCGCGACGAGATCGGCGATCTTGCCCGCGCCGTCGGCGCTGTCCGAGACGCCGTCGGCGCGCAAGCCGCACACCAGGCGCGAAACGATGCCGAGCGTGCTGCCGCCGAACGCGCCCAGATGGAACAGACAGCCCGCCAGCGCGATGCGGAAGCAACCCAGACCAACCATGCCGTTGCCCTGCTCGGTCAGGCGCTGGAAGAAATGGCGAGCGGCAATCTCGAATTCCGCCTTACCCAATCCTTCGGTTCGGCGCTGGACGAACTGCGTGTCAACTTCAACAACTCGGTTGAAAAACTACACGCGGCCCTGAAGGCAATCGGCGGCAATGCCTTCTCAATCGACGCCGGTGCCCGGGAGATCAGTGGTGCCGCCAACGATCTCGCCCGTCGCACTGAACAGCAGGCGGCTTCGATCGAACAGACTGCAGCGGCGCTCGACGAAATCTCCACCACCGTCAACGATTCGACCAAGCGGGCCGAAGAAGCCGGCATGCTGGTTGCGAAAACCCGCGAAAATGCCGAGCGCTCCGGCGAAGTCGTCAAGCGCGCCGTTGCGGCAATGGGACAGATCGAAGGTTCGTCGAACGAGATCAACAACATCATCAGCGTGATCGACGACATCGCCTTCCAGACCAATCTGCTGGCGCTGAACGCCGGTGTCGAAGCCGCGCGTGCTGGCGAGGCGGGCAAGGGCTTTGCCGTCGTTGCCCAGGAAGTGCGCGAGCTCGCCCAGCGCTCCGCCAACGCCGCCAAGGAGATCAAACAACTGATCAACAATTCCGGCGAGCAGGTCCGCTCCGGCGTCACGCTGGTCGGCGAGACCGGAAAGGCGCTGACGGAGATCGTTGCGGAGGTTCAGGAGATCAACCGTCACGTCAACGCGATCGTCGAATCCGCCAAGGAACAGTCCCTGGCGCTGAAGGAGATCAACACAGCCGTCAACTCCATGGATCAGTCGACCCAGCAGAACGCGGCGATGGTCGAGGAAACCTCGGCGGCGAGCCAGAAGCTCGCAGGCGAAGCCGGCTCGCTGTCCGATCAGCTTGCGAAATTCCGCTTCGAAGGCGGCGGCAGGCATGTGCAGGCTGTCGGACCGGCGTCGGTCCCGCGGCCATCACCGGCCGGCGCAATGATCCGCAAGGTGGCTTCAGCCTTTGGCGGCGGCCGTGCTGCTGCGGCATCCGCCCAGCCCGCCGACGACTGGCAGGAATTTTGATAAACCGGACTAGAGCGCAGAAAGGCCGCATTCCGCGAACGGGATGTGGCCTTTCTCATGTACCGAATATGATCCTCAGCTTAGCTGCAGAACCCGGTTCGCGGCGGAAACGATGGCCTCGAGAGAGGCCGCAACAATGTTGGTATTGATCCCGACGCCAAAGAGCTTGCCGCCCGAATACTCCACTTCGACATAGGCGATAGCCGCCGCGTTCGAGCCGTGCTGCAGCGAATGCTCGGAATAATCGGCAACCGACATCTCGACGCCGAGATAGATCGACAGCGCATTGATGAAGCCGTCGATCGGGCCGGTGCCCTTGCCTTCGATCCTCTTGGTCTCGCCGTTATCGGTGATTTCAGCCGCCACCACGCGCACGCCCTTGTGCTCGCCGACCGGATAGGTGTGGTGGTCGACGAAGCGAATGCGGGCATTCGGTTGATCGACGTAACGCTCGATGAAGCGCGCGTGGATCGCCTTCGAGGGCAATTCCTTGCCGTGTTCGTCGGTGATGCGCTGGATATCCTCGCGGAATTCGACCTGCAGGTTGCGCGGCAAGTTGATGCCGTAATCCTCCTGCAGGATATAGGCAATGCCGCCCTTGCCTGACTGCGAGTTGATGCGGATGATCGCCTCGTAGGAGCGACCGACATCCTGCGGATCGATCGGCAGATACGGCACCTCCCAGAGTGGCTTGTTGGCGATCTTGATCGCCTTCATGCCCTTGTTGATCGCATCCTGGTGCGAGCCGGAAAAGGCCGTGTAGACCAGTTCGCCGACATAAGGATGGCGCTCGGGAATGACCATCTGGTTGGAATATTCGTAGACGTCCTTGATCCGCTCGATGTCCGAGCAATCCAGACGGGGGTCGATCCCCTGCGTGAACATGTTCAACGCCAACGTCACCACGTCGACATTGCCGGTGCGCTCGCCATTGCCGAACAGCGTGCCCTCGACGCGGTCAGCGCCCGCCATCAGCGCGAGTTCGGTCGCAGCGATACCGGTGCCGCGGTCATTGTGCGGATGCAGCGAGACAATCACGTTCTCGCGGTTGTCGAGATTGCGGCACATCCATTCGATCTGGTCGGCATAGATGTTCGGTGTCGCCATTTCGACGGTCGAGGGCAGATTGAGGATCAGCTTGTTCTCCGCCGTCGGCTGGATGATCTCCGTCACCGCATTGCAGATTTCCAGTGCGACTTCCAGTTCGGTGCCGGTGAAGCTTTCCGGCGAATATTCGAAGCGGAAACCGCCGCCAGCCTTGGCGGCCATGTCGGTGATCATCTTGGCCGCATCGGTCGCGATCTGCTTGATACCCTTGACGTCCTTGCCGAACACGACGCGGCGCTGCAATTCACTGGTTGAATTGTAGAAATGCACGATCGGCTTGTTGGCGCCCCGCAGCGCCTCAAAAGTACGAGCGATCAGTTCGGGCCGGCACTGGACCAGCACCTGCAGCGACACGTCGGCCGGAACATCGCCTTCCTCGACACACCAGCGGGCGAAATCAAAATCCGTCTGCGAGGCGGAGGGGAAACCTATCTCGATTTCCTTGAAGCCCATGTCAAGCAAGAGGTGGAACATCCGGGCCTTGCGGTCGTGGCCCATGGGATCGACCAGCGACTGGTTGCCGTCGCGCAGGTCGACCGAACACCAGATCGGCGCCTTGGTGATGGTCTTGCCCGGCCAGGTGCGGTCGGGAATGTTGATCTGCGGATAGGCCTGATACTTGACGGCAGCCTCAGGCATGCCTTGCTTGACGGTGTGGGATTTCATGATCATTTGCGGCTTCTCTTCATGTCTGAGGCGCATTTCCCGCATGCAATAACCGATCGTGGATCGCAATGCGACGGAAAATGCCGGCTCTTCGGGTTCTTTTCGTCTTCTATTCAGGGAAGGCAAGGAGCTGGGGCCGGTGGGCTTTCGGCCACCGGGCGCTCCTTCAAAGAACCCGGCAACCGCGCATAAGGCCGAGAAGAAGAAGCGAGGCGCACGAACGATCCGCAAAGGCGATCTGCCCACGGGAAACCTGTTCGATGATTTGCGCGCCTGTGTTCGACATGAAACGCTGTATAACGGCAGACGAGCGGTAGGGCAAGCGCAGATCGCCCTTGTTGAAAATATCTACAACCTGCTCCCCGCAGCCACGCCTAAAAAGAAAAACCCCGCCAGAAGACCAGCGGGGCCAAAGAGTTTAACAAACCGGCAAGGATTAGATATCAGCCTGCGACGTGATGATCCGCGAGACGAGGCCGTAAGACTTGGCTTCCTCGGCAGACAGCCAATAGTCGCGGTCGGTGTCCTTGGCGATCTTCTCGACCGGCTGGCCGGTGGCCTCGGAGAAGATCTTGTTCAGTCGCTCGTTCATCTTGATGATTTCTCGGGCCTGGATCTCGATGTCGGACGCCATGCCGCGCGTGCCGCCGGACGGTTGGTGAAGCAGGAAGCGCGTATTCGGCAGGCAAATACGCCGTTCCTTCGGAGCCGCGACGAAGATCAGCGCACCGGCAGAAGCGACCCACCCTGTGCCGATCATCCAGACCTTCGGCTTGATGAACTTGATCATGTCGTGGACCGAATCGCCGGATTCGACGTGTCCGCCAGGCGAGTTCACGTAGATGCGGATATCCTCGTCGCTGGCGGCGGCAAGCGCCACGAGTTGCGAGCAGACCTTTTGCGCCAGTTCCTGATTGATCGGGCCGTAGATGAAAATCGAGCGCGACTTGAAAAGGTTCGCCTCTGTCTCCTTGCCCAAAGGCAGCTCCGTCTTCTTGTCGTCGTCGTCGTCTTCGTTCATGCGAACTCTCCCGCGAAATAAAATCAAATGTCCTGCCGCTGTCAGATAAGGCGACTCGACTGCGAAAACAATGCAACAAAAGCGGATGCGGATGAAAGGGCAATCAGCAAGGGCACTTCCGCTATGGTAAAGACGGCCGCTAAGGCAAATGCCGTATGGACAGGCGATTGTTGCGAAATAAGATGCGCTGTCACGAATTCGCATCCAGCGGGACTGCCTCCCACATTCCCGCCCTTCAGTGGGGACTTCAATGAAAAGACGCCTGCTTCTCGCCGCCCTGGCTTTCGCCGCTTCAACCGCTCCCGCCTTCGCCCATCTCGATCCGGCCGAGCACGGTTCGCTGATCGCCGGCTTCACCCATCCGCTATCAGGCCTCGACCATATTCTCGTAATGGTCGCCGTCGGCCTCTGGTCGGCGCAGATTGGCCGGCGCGCTATGTGGGTGGTTCCGGCCGCCTTCGTCGGCATGATGGCCTTCGGCTTCGGACTGGCAGTGGCTGGCACGCACCTGCCCTTCGTCGAGCCGGCAATTCTTGCCTCCGTTGTCGCGCTCGGCCTGCTGATCGCCACGGTGACGCGTATGGAGACGACCGCCTGCGCCGCCATTGTCGGCGTCTTCGCGCTGTTCCACGGCTACGCCCATGGCGGCGAGCTCGGTGCGGCTGGTGTCCTGCCTTTCGGCGCGGGCTTCGCCATCGCAACGGCGCTCCTGCATGTCGCCGGCATCGGCCTTGGCCTCGGCGTCGGTCGCTTGTCTTCCGGCCGAGTTTTTTCCCGCCTCCTTGGCGGTCTGACCGCGTTTGCCGGCCTCGCGCTCATCCTCAACTGATCCAGACTCATTCAACGAGAAACGGCGGGCTAAAGCCC
>UCOA01000057.1 GCA_900474095.1 Hyphomicrobiales bacterium
GGCTCGCGCAGCCTGTCGCGGCTGTTGCCGATGTCGCTATCGCCGGCCTCCGTACGCAACGTCATGAGCGACCTGGAAGATCTCGGCCTGATCTATTCCCCGCATATCAGCGCCGGTCGCCTGCCGACCCAAATCGGCCTGCGCTTCTTCGTCGATGCCTTCATGCAGGTCGGTGACCTGTCGGCAGAAGATCGTGCCTCGATCGACCGGCATGTGCGCCGCAACGACCGCGATCAGCCTGTCGAGACCCTGCTGAACGAAGCGAGCCAGATGCTGTCGGGCATGTCGCGTGGAGCAGGGCTGGTGATCACGGCCAAGAGCGATCCGGTGCTGAAACATGTCGAGTTCGTTCGCCTGGCGCCGGCCAAGGCGCTTGCCGTCCTGGTCGGCGAACACGATCAGGTCGAAAACCGCATCATCGAGCTTCCGGCCGGCGTCACCAGTTCGCAGCTGACCGAGGCCGCCAATTTCCTGAATGCGCATCTCGCCGGCCAGACGCTGCCGGAAGTGCGCGGCCAGCTGGAAAAGGTCAAGGAAACCGTCCGGCGCGAACTCGATACGCTCAGCCAAGACCTCGTCGAGCGGGGTCTCGCCATCTGGTCGGGCAGTGAAACGGAAGGAAACCCGACAAAGCTGATCGTGCGCGGCCGCGCCAATCTGCTTGAGGGGCTTGCCGGTGCCGAGGATATCGACCGCCTGCGCATGCTGTTCGATGACCTTGAAAAGAAGGACAGCCTGATCGAGATTCTCAATCTGGCCGAAAGCGGTCCGGGCGTTCGCATCTTCATCGGCTCGGAAAACAAGCTGTTTTCGCTTTCCGGCTCGTCACTGATCGTTGCGCCCTACAAGGATGGCGACGACAAGATTGTCGGCGCGGTCGGCGTGATCGGCCCGACCCGGCTCAACTATTCGCGCATCGTGCCGATGGTGGACTACACGGCGCAATTGATGTCGCGGTTGTCGCGATGATCACAGGCGAAACGCCGGTTTTTGCCGCGCTCTTTCGATTGAACCCTTGATTTTTTCCCTTCAAAGCTCGATATCGGCTGCAAATCCTAACATATCGACATTCCGGAGACCGTCATGACCGACGACACGAACAAACATGCAGCAGATGTCAACGCAGCCGAAGAAGCCGCGGCGAACGCTGAAGCTGCCGCTGAGAAGGTCGAAGCCGCCGCTGTCGAACCCGATCCCCTGGAACTCGCCAGGTCCGAGGCCGCCGATTATCGCGACCGTTACCTGCGGCTTGCCGCCGAGATGGACAATCTGCGCCGCCGCACCGCACGCGATGTCAAGGACGCGAAGTCCTATTCCGTCGCCGGCTTTGCGCGCGACATGCTGGCGGTATCCGACAATCTGCGCCGCGCACTCGACGCAATCCCTTCTGAAGCTCGCGCGGCCGGCGATACCGGGCTCAATGCTCTGATCGAAGGCGTGGAGATGACCGAACGGGCCATGCTTTCGGCGCTTGAACGCCACGGTGTTCAGAAACTGGAGCCCGTCGGCCAGAAGTTCGACCCGAATTTCCATCAGGCGATGTTCGAGGTCCCGAACACCGAAGTGCCAAACAACACCGTCGTCCAGGTGGTCCAGGACGGCTATACCATCGGCGAACGGGTGCTCCGCCCCGCCATGGTCGGTGTCGCCAAGGGCGGACCGAAAGCGGTTGCCACGGAAGAGACGCCAGCGGCTTGAGAGACGGGCAGCCGACTATGTGCCGTGGAGCCCCCTCTGTCGGCGACACCGACATCTCCCTCAAGGGAGATTGCCAGGCTTCAGTGCGCATAAAAGGGAATGGAATGATCTCCCCCTTGAGGGGAGATGCCACGCAGTGACAGAGGGGCCTCGGGATACTCCGCCCCAAATTACCCAAACAACTGCTTCAAATGATCGTTCAAGAACCGCCCTTCCGGATCGAGCCTGTTGCGCAGCGCCTTGAAATCACCGGCGCGCGGATAAAGCGCGGTTACATCCTCGGCGCCGAGAAAATGCAGCTTGCCCCAATGCGGGCGGGAGCCGAACTGACGCAGGATATCGTCCACGTCCTTGAGATAGTTCCAGTAGTCCGTACCCGGTTCGCCGGAGACTGACAGCGTGATCGAATCCTGCTCGAAAAAGGGGCTGATCCAGCCGCCGTCGCCGGCGGTGAAGCGGTATTCGATCGGGTAGATGCAGGTCGGATGCTTTTCCAGCATCAGTTTGCGCACCTCCATGCAGGCCTGCTTGCCGTATCTGACCGGCACTGCATATTCCAGCTCGTGGAAATTCGGCACATATTCGATCGGGTAAATCTCCGAAGAATAGGCGATCTTCTCGAAGGCGCCCTCCATCGGTGGCCGGTCGGTAATGTCGATCGTCTTCATCTCGCAGACATCGGAGAGGCTTGTCGTCGTCGAGACGGAGGATGTGTCCGGCAGGCAGTAGCAATGGCGGCTTTCCGGCACCGGGCACCAGAAGAAGCCGAAGTGCCGATGGTTGGCGGCGAGATCGTCATGTTGCTCCATGCATTCGTCGAACGTGCAGCGCCACAGCTTTTCATGCAGATTGTAGCTGTCCATCACCTGCAGGGTTATTTCGGAGATGACGCCGAGCATGCCGACGGAGACACGGACGGCGTTCAGCATATCCGGCTGGCTGTCGTCGATCGCGAGAATGCTGCCGTCAGGCTGCACCAGCCGCATGCCGACGATCTGCGAGGCCATGTTGCCGAGCGTTAGGCCGGTGCCGTGGGTGCCGGTGGTCAGCGCGCCGGCCAGCGCCTGGCTGTCGATGTCGCCCTGGTTGATCATCGACAGGCCGTTTGCTTTCAGCGCCTTGCCGAGCGTATTGATCGTCGTGCCGGCATTGACGGAAACCCGCTTGCGGGCCGCGTCGATATTGGTGATCCCCTGCAGCTTCGACAGCGTCAGGTGCAGCCCGCTGGTCAGCGCCACCGGCGTGAACGAATGGCCGGATCCGGCGCAACGCACGTTCAGCCCGTTCGACGTCGCTTCCCTCACCATGTCCGAGAGCGCCGCCTCGCTTTCGGGCGCCCCCTTGTGGCGCACGATGCACGATTGATTTCCCACCCAGTTGCGCCAGTGACCGCCTGCTTCCATCATGGTTCCGTTCCCCTTTTTTGTTCTTCAGACAGCCGTAAAACAATTGTCGACAAACAGATGCGTGCCGTTGACGAAGCTCGACTCGTCGCTTGCCAGGAACAGCGCCGCCTGCGCCACTTCCATCGGATCACACATTCGGCCCTGCTGCGCGGCGATCGCCGCGTCAGAGACATCGATGCCATATTTTGTCAGACCCACCAGTTCGCGCTTGCCGTGATCGGTGGCGATAAAGCCGGGGCAGACGGCATTGGAGCGGATGCCGCGATCGCGGAATTCGACGGCAATGGCCCGGGCAAACATATGACAGGCGCCCTTGGTCGTGTCGTAGAGCACCTCCATCGGCGTCGCCGCGACGGCCGAAATCGAAGAGGTGGAGACGATGCTGCCACCGCCGGCCGCCAGCATGCTGGGCAACACGGCCTTGGTCATCAGGAACATCGATCGTACATTGACGGCCATCAGCCGGTCCCACTCGTCTTCCTCGGTCTCGAGGAAGGGCCCGACGGCGAGGATGCCCGCGTGATTGAAGAGAACAGTGATATTGCCGAAGGCGTCCCCGACGGCCTTCACCGCAGATTTCACCTCGGAGGATACGGACACGTCCGCCGGCGCGAAGATCGCCTGTCCGCCCTCGGCGCGGATTGCCGCGGCCACCTCCTCGCCCTTGCTGCGCGGCAGGTCGACAATGCCGACGCGGGCGCCTTCACGCGCGAAAAGCTGGGACGCAGCGAGCCCGCAGCCTCCAGCTCCGCCGCTGATCAATGCCGTCTTCCCGGAAAGTCTGCCAGCCATCGCCGTTCTCCTCGTTTGTCGTTGGGAGGATTATTGTTGACGGCAGGGCGGCTGTCGATACCGGTTGCCTGGCCATTTCCAGCCAGGCGGAACTCTTTGCATGCATGGAGCACTTCAACCGGCAGACGCAGTAGCGCGGCAGGGATCACGCCGCGTTGGAGGCCTGGTCGTCGCTGAGGAATGCGTAGATGCCGGAGGCGGAATCCGTGGCCCTCAGCTTGGCGACCATTTCGGGATCGCGCAGAACGCGGGCGATGCGCGACAGCGCCTTCAGATGATCGGCACCGGCGCCTTCGGGCGCCAGAAGCAGGAAGACGAGGTCGACCGGCTGGTCGTCAAGCGCTTCGAAATCGACCGGAGATTCCAGCCGCGCGAAGATGCCGACGATCGACGACAGGTGGGCGAGCTTGCCATGCGGGATCGCGATGCCGTTGCCGACACCGGTGGAACCCAATCGCTCACGCTGGAGAATGACGTCGAAAATTTCCCGTTCGGGAAGTCCAGTGATTTTGGATGCTTTTGCCGCCAATTCCTGAAGCAACTGCTTCTTCGAATTGGCCTTCATGGCCGGAAGTATCGCATTCTGCTGCAGCAAACCTGCCAATGCCATTCTTTTGTCCTCGTTCGCCGGAGGGAAACCGCGTTCGGCAGGTAGTGCCGGACGTGGCTCCATCCAATCTTTCTCGGTGGTTCCTGACGGACCGTCAACGGTCTTGCCTGCATCCACCACCAGAAAAAAGCGGTCGATTGAGAACCGGCGAGCCGGTCCTCAATCTGATCCACTCAGCCCTTGATATTGGCTGCATCGATCCAGCCAATGTTTCCATCGTTACGTCGATAGACGATATTCAACTGCTCATTGCCAGGGCTACGGAACATCAGGACGGGTTCGTCTGTCATGTCGAGCGCCATCACGGCGTTTGCGACAGACATCGTCTTCAGTTGTTTTGAACTTTCCGCGACGATCGTCGGTGCATAATTATCCGGAAGCTCGTCGTCTTCATCGGGCACCGAATCCATCACGGTGTAGGCTACTTCGGCAAATCCTGCATGACCATTGCCATTGTGGTGATCCTTGAGCTTGCGCTTGTACCGGCGGATGCGCTTGGCAATTCGCTCGGATGCCGCGTCGAACGCAGCTTGCGGGTCATTCGCCTGACCGTTGGCCTGCAAGGCAGCACCAGAATCCAGGTGAATCTTGCAATCGGCGCTGAAACGGGATCCAGACTTTTCCACGGTGACCTGGCTTGAATATCCTCCGTCAAAATATTTGGTTACGGCCTGTTCTATCTGGTCTTCAATCCGCAGACGGAACGCTTCGCCGATTTCCATATGTTTACCGGATACACGCACACTCATGGAGTTTCCTCTCTTTTCGTGATTTGCGCAGCCAGTCTATTCCAACCGCATCCGTCATCCAAGCATTTCACGCGTGCAAGCGAATTTTGCGTCACGAAGGCCAGGATTTGGAGGGATATGTTTTCCGGCGGGCTCTATGCCGTTGCCCATTGCGGCCGCCTCGTACTTCAGGTTGTTGGAAAAGTCAAATGAAGAGTTAACAAGGCTAGGATTGCGGGCGTCAGTCGGCGGAATGCGTGGATAGAGGTGACAACGTTCCGGGAGGTGCCTTTTTTAGCCACACGAAGCGTTGGCTAGCCCGGCTCTCCGGGAAAGTCGTGGTCAGGCCGAGACCTTGGCCATCGCCCGTTTTTCCCGGCGGCGCTGAACAGAGGAGGGGATGTTCATCGCCTCGCGGTATTTGGCCACCGTCCGGCGGGCGATATCGACGCCACCCTTCTTCAGAATGTCGACGATGTCATCGTCCGAAAGCACAGCGTCCGGGCTTTCCAGCACGATCATGTTGCGGATGCGGTGGCGCACCGATTCCGCCGAATGCCCGTCTCCGCCCTCGGCCGACCCGATCGAGACGGTGAAGAAGTATTTCAGCTCGAACAGCCCGCGCGGCGTCAGCATGTATTTGTTCGACGTGACGCGGCTGACGGTCGATTCATGCATCTTGATGGCGTCGGCGACGGTCTTCAGGTTGAGCGGCCGCAGATGATCGACGCCGTTGACGAAGAACGCGTCCTGCTGCCGGACAATCTCCGTCGCAACCTTCATGATCGTCTTGGCGCGCTGGTCGAGACTACGGGTCAGCCAGTTGGCTGTCTGCAGGCATTCGGTCAGGAAAGCATGATCGGCGCTGTTCTTCGGCGCGTGGCGCGAAACGGTGGCGTAATAGGTCTGGTTGACCAGCACCCGCGGCAGCGTATCCGGGTTCAGTTCGACCGCCCAGCTGCCATCCTGCGCGGGACGCACGACGATATCGGGAACGATAGCCTCGGACGGGCTTGCTTCGAAACTGGTGCCAGGCTTGGGGTCGAGCTTGCGGATCTCCGCCAGCATGTCGATCAGGTCTTCCTCATCGACGCCGCAGATGCGTTTGAGGCTGGCGAAGTCGCGACGGGCCAGCAGTTCCAGATGCTGCAGCAACGCCGCCATGGCGGGGTCGAG
>UCOA01000093.1 GCA_900474095.1 Hyphomicrobiales bacterium
GCTGATGCGGCTCGACCTGCCGGACGGGACATTCCTCAATCTCAATTTCCCGAACTGCGCGGCAAGCGCCATTGCCGGTACCGAGGTCACCTCGCAGGGCAAGCTCGATTTCGGCTTGACCATCGATGAGCGCTCCGACGGCCGCGGTCACCCCTATTTCTGGCTTCGGTTCGGCGAACGCTTCGGCGACTTCCGGGCCGGCACGGACATTCATGCCGTCCGCGAACACAAGATCTCGGTGACACCGCTGAAGCTCGACTTGACTGACTATACGGTGCAGGACCGTGTCGCGCGCGCCCTGCTCGACGGAGACGCCGATTGAGCCCGCGCGTCGTCGAACAGGAAAGTTTCGCTGCCTTGGTACTGCGCCTGCGTGCGGAGGGGATTTCCAGCAAGGAATTGCTCAACGCCGTTGAGCAGACTCCGCGCACGCTGTTTACGCCGCCGCAATTTCAAGACAATGCCTATTCCTCGCGGCTCGTGCCGCTCGACTGCGGTACCTTCATGGAGGGCTTCGACCTTGCAGTCCGGCTCCTTCACCAGCTCAATCTCAAGGCTGGGCAGCGCATTCTGGAAGTTGGCACGGGCAGCGGCTTCACCGCCGGCGTGATGGGTCGGATCGCGGAGCGGGTTTTGACCATCGATCGGTACAAGACGCTCGTGACCGGCGCCCAGAAGAATCTCGAGAAGGCGGGAATCCGCAATGTCATCGTTCGCCAGGGGGATGGCAGTACGGGGCCTGCCGGGGAAGGTACTTTCGATCGAATTCTTGTCACCGCCGCGTTCTCCAGCCTGCCGCGCGTCTTTTCCGACCACCTCGTTTCCGGCGGTGTTCTCATCGTGCCGATCATGATGAGCGAAACCGAATGCCGGATCGTCCGCTTGACCCGGACCGGCAGTCGGTTCGACCGCGAAGATCTGTTTGAGGCGCCTTACCTTCCGATCGTCCCACAACTTGCGTCTTGCCTCTAGGCCGGTTGTCGGACGCGATTTACAACCGCTTGCCGTATCCTTGATCTGGGCTGCAGCACCGGGATGCCGTGGCTTGGCGGATGGAGAGCCAGATGTTCATCGCGGAAAGTCGCGAAGTCATAACCATCGCGCGCTGATTCCATCATTTTTCTTGTTGCGCCGCAGCATGCTCTGAAAGCAGCCTCTCCCGTTCACGCCGATTTATTGCTGCAAAATCAGTTTGTTAATTTTTCATTAACAATGGTCAGCTTCGCGCAAGTTTCGGAGCCTAACCGAAATCTGCGCACAAAAAGTCATATCTTTGAGCTGACCCCGAACTTGCTGCGTGTTTGTCAGTTCCATTTCAGGCGTCACAACGCAGGAGACGGCAGATGCAGATCGCGAACAGATTGACCTCGGCGGGCACCGGTGATGGGCTGAGCAACCTTGCCGGCCGCGCCGCGGTGCAGGCGTCTTCGGTTAATCGCGAAGAGGGCAACGCGACGGTGGCGCTGACCGGCGGCTATGATCCATCTTCTCGTGTTTCCCTGTCCGCAGAGGCGCTTCTGTTTCTCGTCCGCACAAAGCGCGTCCAGGAAAAATATCCGGCCCTGACGAGGGACGAGTGGAGTAACAAGCTTTCTCCCCAACTCGCCGCCCGCGAATATCAAGCCTTCGGGAAATATAGCGAAACCGCCGACCACAAGGCTTATTACCGCGCCTTCATCGAATATTACGACAACCTCCGTCCCGAGGACCAAAACAGCCTTCGTTATTTCGGAACACGCGATGCGGCAATCGCCGGAGTGCGGTCGGTTGAATATAGTGACGAGAGTAGTGAAGAAAGCGGCGCGACCTTTCAAACGCTCGTCAGCGTGCTGCTCGATACCGACAAGCCTCAATCCGAGTTCGCGACTTTCGAGGATGCAGGCAGCATGACCACGGGCGAAATGGTCGGCTGGGATACAGACGCGATCAGCTACGAGGATGTCTCACAGACGCGCGGCGCTCTTTCCGAGATCGAGAAGTTCTACCAGGAAAACTTCTGAGCCTGTCGACTGAGCATTTCGGGTCGATGGCCGTGAAAAATGCGTAATCCTGTCTCAGGTTTGGTACTGTGCCGAGGCGGACGATAGCGCCGCAATTGGTTGTCCCGATCCACCGGTCTGCCGCAGATACTGATATCTTCGGTGACTTGCGTCCAATCATGGTTATCAATTCATCAAAAACCATCGTCAAGGCCGCCGGTTTTAACCGCGCGGTAACTCTAATGCGTTTTAATCATCCTACACTGAGTTGTGTTCCAAGTGGGTAAGCGTCATGCGTATTAGAGTTTCTTCGAGTGCAGGAAAGTCCGTCGTTCGTCTTGTTGCGGCGGTGTTGCTGGCAAGTGCCGCAACGGGTTGCAGCTCGGATGCAACCCGTTTTGGAGGGCTCTTCTCCAAGTCTGATAATTTCACCACGAACTCGATCGCCAGCAGCAATGTTCCGGTCCCGCGCAGCGATGTCCAGGGCAGTGGCATGGCGATGGTGCCGGGGGCGGCAGTCGATAATCGTGACCAGGCGATCAGCCAGCCGTTCCCAGATCCGGTCAATACCGCAACGACACCGGTTTCCCGCGCCCGGGAAGCGTCGACGCCGATCAATGTTCAGCGTGTCGCACTCGCCGATCCGGCCGCCAAGGCCCGCGATACTTCGCTGGCTCAGCCTTTCCCGGTCGTCCGCGAAACCGCGAAGGCCGAACAGAAGGTCAAGGCCGATCCGCTCACCACCAGTACGACGAAGGGTGGCTGGTCGACGGCGAATGCTCCGGCGGTGCTTCTGCGTCAGGGCGATACCGTCGCTACACTGTCCAAGAGGTTTGGTGTTCCTGAAAAGGAAATCCTTAAGGCAAACGGCCTGAAATCCGGCGCCGAGGCAGAACCCGGCCAGCGCATCCTTATCCCGACTTATGGGGTTGCTGGAAGTGCGGCAAAGGCGGCAGCTTCGGATGCCGCGGCAAGCCTCGATGTCGACAAGCAGAAGAACATTCCGCTGCAGCCGGACAATCGCGACGTCGCGATCCTACCCGGCCAGACGCAGTCCCGCGAAAAAGGTGTCAACCGCACCGATATGGCCGCCGGTAAACAGCCGGTCTCCGGCGAAGGCGGCAAGGGTGGAACCTACACTGTCAAGGCGGGTGATTCCCTCAACCGGATCGCCAAGGCTAACGGCGTGTCGGTCGAGGAACTACGCAAAGCCAATGGTTTGACCACCGCTGCGATCCGCATCGGCCAGACCCTGAAGGTTCCGGGTGCTAACACATCGGCTCCGGACCAGGTGGTTACCGCGTCGGTCCCCGCCAAGAAGGTTGATGCCAAGTCGGAAACGAAGCTGACCAAAACCGAGGAAGCAAAGCCCGCAGAATATACGCCGCCGGTCGCCAAGGACTCGGTCACGGAAGTGGCATCCAAGGATGACGGCTCGGAATCCTCGCCGAAGGCAACGGGTATCAGCAAATATCGCTGGCCGGTTCGCGGTCAGGTAATTGCCGGATATGGCGCCAACGTCGAAGGCAACCGCAACGACGGCATCAATATCTCGGTACCGGAAGGTACTCCGATCAAGGCGGCCGAAAACGGCGTGGTCATCTATTCCGGCAGCAGCCTCAAGGAACTCGGCAACGCCGTCTTGGTTCGCCACGACGACGGTACGGTTACCGTCTACGGCAACGCGTCGGAACTGAAGGTGCAGCGCGGTCAGAAGATCCAGCGCGGCCAGACGCTCGCTGCATCGGGCATGAGCGGCACGGCAACCCAGCCGCAGGTGCACTTCGAGGTGCGTAAGAACGCCAGCGCCGTCAACCCGGCAACGTTCCTGGAATAGCCGCTTCGCCGCTACCCAAATCAGCAAAAGAAAAGCCCCACAACGGGGCTTTTTTTGTGCTCAGACCAGATCGATCTTTTTCTTCAAGCGACCGGCCAGATCCTGGATGTACTGCCAGGCGACGCGGCCCGAACGGGCGCCGCGCGTCGTGCTCCATTCCAATGCCTCGGCGTGCAACACCGCGGGATCGCGCTGCAATCCGAAATAGGCGGCATAGCTGTCGATCATGGCCAGATAGTCTTCCTGGCTGCATTTGTAGAAACCGAGCCAAAGGCCGAAGCGATCGGAGAGTGAAACTTTTTCCTCGACCGCTTCCGACGGGTTGATGGCGGTCGATTGCTCGTTCTCCATCATATGACGTGGGAGAAGATGCCGGCGATTTGAGGTTGCATAGAGCAGCACATTGGCCGGACGGCCCTCGATGCCGCCATCCAGCACCGCTTTCAGCGATTTGTAGGACGTGTCGTCGTGATCGAAGGAAAGGTCATCGCAGAAAACAATGACCGGCACCGGCGCCGTCTTCAGAATTTCCATCAGGACCGGCAGCGTTGAGATGTCTTCGCGATGCACCTCGACCAGTTTCAGCCGAATACCGCTATCCTGCGCCACGCTCGCATGAACGGCCTTGACGAGCGAGGACTTGCCCATGCCGCGTGCGCCCCAGAGCAGAACGTTGTTCGCCGGGAACCCTTGCGCAAATCTCAGCGTATTGTCGAACAGGATATCGCGGACATGGTCGACGGCGCGGATCAGAGTGAGATCGACACGGTTCGGTCTGGCGACTGGCTGGAGATGCAAGCGCTGCGGAGCCCAGACGAAACATTCCGCGGCGTCCCAGTCGTTGGCGGCGGGGGCAGGCCCTGCGACCCGGTCGAGGGCTGCCGACAGCTTGCGCATTTCGGTGATCAGAAGGTCGATTTTCGTATCCTGCATCAAAAAGCCTCCTGAGACATGACAACAGTTTGTGTCGTTGGACCAACTGTCCGGTAGCATGGCTACTGTTAAGGTAAAAGGCGTGAAATCCTCTAGAAAGAGCTTCTCCTGCGGCTGATTTCCTGTATGAGGCTCAAGGTAGAAGCCGGTAGGTCCGTGGTTGCATTCCCGTGGGCTATTCCTATATTCCGGCGATCCGAAACATGGGCGATCCGCCCGCAAACCCCATTCAAGGAGTGATTGATGTTCATTACCGAGGCATTCGCCCAGACGGCACCCGGCGCAGGCGCTGGCGGCGCTGATATCCTGATGTCGATCTTGCCGTTCCTGCTGATCTTCGTCGTAATGTATTTCCTGATCATCCGCCCGCAGCGCGCAAACGTGAAGCGCCGCGAGGAACTCCTGAAGAACATTCGCCGCGGCGACCAGATCGTCACCGGCGGCGGTATTGTCGGCAAGGTGACGAAGGTCATCGACGACAACGAACTCGAAGTTGAAATTGCTGACGGCGTGAAGATTCGTGTGGTACGCAGTGGTGTATCCGAAGTCCGTGTGAAGGGCGAACCCGTCAAGGAGTAAGCTCGCAGGGAGGCCGGATCAGACCGGTCACCTTGTAACGCACATCTTCGAGAGCTTCATGCCGTATTTTTCCCGATGGAAAACCATTATAGTCTGGCTCGTCGTGCTGCTCAGCATCGTAGTGGCCCTGCCCAACGCGGCTTCGGACACGACGCTGGATGGATTGCCAAGCTGGCTCCCGAAAAAGCAGCTGATGCTCGGTCTCGATCTCCAGGGCGGATCCCAGATCACCCTGAAGGTCGAGCGGGATGATGTGGTGAGAACGCGCCTCGAGGCGGTCATTGACGGGATTGGCGCGCGGCTTCGGTCAGCGGGCATCGCCTATTCCGGGCTTTCCGGCACTGGCCAGGATATTCAGCTGCGCCTTCGCAATCCGGCGCAGCTCGAAGCGGCGAGAACGGTCCTGAAGCCTCTGACGGATCCGATAAAGATCGGCGGCGCTACGAAGGATGCGGTCAGCGAGATTACGATAGGCGGGTCGCCGGATGGTTCCATCAGCGCGGCCATTTCCGACCAAGGCATTACCGACCGCATCTCTGCGACCGCAGATGCCGCTATCGCCGTGCTGCATCGCCGGTTGGCCGATCTTGGCGCTCAACAGCCGAAAATCCGCAGACAAGGTGCCGATCGCATCATTGTTCAGATTCCCGGCCGCTACGACCCGGAACAGGTCAAATATATCCTGAGCCAGGCGGGCGCGCTCTCGTTTAGAGGCATCGACATGTCGATGGCGGTTCAAGACGCGGTCAACGGCCAGCCGCCGTTCAATTCGGAAATTCTCTATTCCGCCGACGACCCGCCGATCGCCTATCTCGTCCGCAAGCAGCCCATCATTTCCAATCAGGACATCGTCGAGGCCAAATCTGCGATCAACGCGCAGTCCGGCAATCCCGTCGTGAACCTGCGTCTTGGCCCCGATGGTACGGCCAGGTTTGCAAAGGCGACGGCGGATACGGCCGGCACGACGATTGCGGTGATTCTTGACGGGGCTGTGATAGCCACGCCGCTGGTGCGCAAAGCGATAGCCGACGGCACCGTTCAGTTATCGGCCGAAATGAGCCCGGAAGGCGCCGACGATCTGGCGCTGCTTCTGCGCGCCGGCGCCTTGCCGAGCCCGCTGACTGTAGTTGAGGAGCGTTCGATCGGGGCAGGGCGGGGCGCCGATTCAATCCATTCCATTCTCGTTGCAGCTGTGACCGGCGCCGTCCTCGTCATCCTCTTCATGCTGGGGTTCTATGGCTTCTTCGGCGCGGTCGCGAGCCTGGCAGTCGCGCTCAACGTCGTCATGATTATCGCCGTGCTGTCTGCGGCCGGCCTGGCGCTGACCTTGCCCGGCATTGCCGGGATCGTCTTGACGATCGGCATGGCGGTCGATTCCAACGTGTTGATCTACGAGCGTATCCGGGAGGAGGTGCGTCACGGAAAATCCCTGGGGGACGCCATTCAATCTGGATTCTCCCGCGCTTTCGCCGCCATCGTCGATGCCAATATCACCATGCTGATCGCCGCCATCATCCTGCTTTTCCTCGGGACCGGATCGGTTCGCGGTTTCGCGGTCACGCTTGCGGTGGGTATTGTGACGACGCTGTTCACGGCTTTCACGCTCACCCGTGTGATGCTGGAGTTGTGGATCGATCGGCGCCGCCCGACGGCTTTGCCGGAGGGAATACGCACCGGCGTGTTTGACGGTGCTGCATTCCGCTTCATGGCAGTCCGGAATTTCGTCTTCTCGCTGACAGCCATCCTTTCCGTCGTCAGCATGCTGCTGTTTGGCGCTATGGGTATCAATCTCGGCATCGATTTCGCCGGTGGTTCAGTGATCGAATTGAAGGCGCGCGACGGCAATGCCGACATCGAGGATATTCGTGCGCGGCTGGATGAACTCAACCTTGGCGAGATCACGGTCAAACCACTCGGCTCGCCCCAGGATGTGGTCGTCCGCGTCCACTCCCGCGAGGGCGGCGAGAATGCCGAGCAGACATCGGTGATCCTCGTCCGTGGTGAGCTTGAAGACGCCTATGAATTCCGCCGAGTCGAAGTCGTCGGCCCTTCCGTCTCCGGCGATCTGACGACGGCAGCGACGATTGGCGTCCTCGCCTCGCTTCTGGCGATTCTTCTCTATATCTGGGTCCGGTTCGAATGGCAGTTTGCCGCTGGCGCGATCGTCGCCACGTTGCACGACGTGCTTTTGACCATCGGCCTCTTCGTCGTGACCGGCATGGAATTCAACCTGACGAGCATTGCGGCGCTCCTGACCATTGTCGGCTATTCGCTGAACGATACCGTGGTTGTCTACGACCGGATTCGTGAGAATCTGAAGCGCTATGCGCGCATGCCGTTGCCGATCCTGATCGATACGTCGATCAACCAGACCTTGTCGCGAACAGTTCTGACGGGTGCGACCACCATGCTGGCATTGGCTGCGCTATCGATTTTTGGCGGCGAGGCGATCCAGCCCTTCGCCTTCGTCATGCTCTTCGGCGTTGCCATCGGTACGTTCTCCTCGATCTACGTTGCCGGCCCTGTCCTCATTCTCTTCAGGCTGAGACACGGCGAACCGGGCAGCGATTCCGAAAAGACCGGCGGCGCGGGCGTGCATCAGGCCAAAGGAGCGCAGTAATCATGCGCAGACCTGTTGAAATCCGTAGAGCACATTTCCCCGGACTGGCGCCGATAGAGAGCTACGGCAACGGCGGCTTTCGCTTTGCCGATATGTCCCATCGCGGCTCGCTGCTGATGCTACCTTCGGGAATCTATGGCTGGGACATGATGGAAGGCGATCCGCTGACGATGGAAAATTTCCAGCAAGTTTTTGACGAAGCCGCCGATATCGAGGTGCTGCTCGTCGGAACCGGAAAGGACATCAGGCCATTACCGGCGGCGCTGAAGGCACGGTTCAAGGAACACCGGATCTCGTCCGACCCGATGAGCACGGGTGCTGCTGTACGCACCTACAATATCATGCTTGCCGAATCGCGTGCCGTCGCTGCCGCCTTCATTGCCGTCTGACCGATGACATCTCCCGACAATTCAATTCCGGCTTCCATGGTTCTCTACGATTTCAGTCTCGCGGCACTGCGCGACAGCGACCGCGATCGTTACCTTGCCTGCCTGTTGTCGCCGCAGGACAAGCGCGGTCCGCTTTCGGCCCTCTATGCCTTCCATGCTGAGATTGCCCGCGTCCGGGACGTGGCACGTGAGCCGCTGCCGGGAGAAATTCGCCTACAGTGGTGGCGCGATGTGCTCAGCGATCCAAGCGGCACGAGCGGCGAGGGGAACCCCTTGGCCGAAGCACTGCTTGCCTGCGTCAAGGCCTATAGGCTGCCCGTTGCCGTGCTTCAGGACATGATCGACGCCCGCATCTTCGATCTGTATGACGATCCGATGGAAAGCCGATCGTCGCTCGAGGGGTATGCGGGGGAGACTGCCTCGGCGCTGATCCAGCTTGCGAGCCTGATTCTCGATCCGGCCCACGCCCAGCAATCCGCGTCGGCGGCGGGACATGCCGGCGTGGCGCAGACGATTGCGGGAGCGCTGCTGCTTTTGCCGTTGCACCGCCGCCGCGGCCAGGTCTATTTCCCCGTGGAACTGTTGGCTGCCACAGGGCTGGATCGCGATGCTTTCCTGGCTGGTACGGATATGGACGCGGTCACGCGCGCAATTCGGGCATTCTCCGGCCTCGGCCGCGATCATCTCGCCAAGGCGCGGACTGGTGCGAAAGAGATCTCCCCGGCAAACCGGTTTGCCTTCATGACGGTGGCGCTGGCCGAACCGGTTTTCGACCGCGCCGAGCGGGCCGGCTCGAAATTGTTCGAGCAGTCAATCGTCCCATCCCAATGGCGCCGGCAATGGTGGATGTGGAAAGCAGCTCGCAGCGGTCGTTGGTAAGGCGCCCGCGACCAATTTATGATCGTAAACGCTGTTTTTCGAAGCCGGCGGCACATTGGCGCAAGCTTCGTCTTCTAGGGTCGCGGCCTGTTATTGTCGCAACCGGCACGAAAAGGAGTCGGCACAATGATCTGGCCGATCGTCATCCTCTGCATTCTGCTCGCGGGTATCTTCTATATGCGGATGAAGGAGCGCGCCGACAGCGACAGGGAGGAGCCGGATACGGGATCGGCCATCCTCGATTTCGGTCGGGCCTATCCGGAGGAGGCCATCCGCGCCATTCACGCGACAGCGGATGAAAAGGCCTATTTCGTCCGCCTTCACGATGGCAAGGCCGGCTTCATGGCCGCCCACGGAAACCATTTCGTCTGCCACCTGGTCGAGGCTGGCAAAGTGAATGTCAGCGATGCACCGAGCGGCAGTGGCCTCAGTGTGCATTTCGCCGATTTTGCCTATCTCGACGGCGTCTACGAGTTTATCAGCCCGGCGGTAGCAGCCGAGGTTTCCCTCTGGCTGCTTGGCAGTTTCAATCCGCACTCGGACTTTAGAGCCTTTCAGGCCAATTGATCGCCGCCTCCTAACCAGGCAGCGCAGTCGTCAAGCGCGCGGGCTGCGACGAGTTGTTTCTTCATCACCGTCTTGTCCTTGCCGCGGAAGCGCTTGACGCCTTCGGGTTTGGTGATGGCGCCCGGTTCAAGTAGTGGGAAAAGACCGAAATTGATGTTCATCGGCTGGAAAGAGCGTTTTCCCGGTTCGTCGTCGGAAACGATGTGGCCGCCGGTAATGTGGTTGAGCAGCGAGCCGAAGGCCGTCGTTGCCGGCGGCAGGGGCAGCGATTCACCCTTGCGCTCGGCTGCGGCAAACCGCCCGGCAAGAAGGCCGATGCTGGCGCTTTCGACATAACCTTCACAGCCGGTGATCTGACCCGCAAACCGCAGTCCGGGCCGCGACTTCAATGTCAGCGACGGATCGAGGAGCACGGGCGAATTGATGTAGGTGTTGCGGTGCAGGCCGCCGAGGCGGGCAAATTCTGCCTCCTCGAGACCCGGAATCATCCGGATGACCTCCGCCTGTGCCCCGTATTTCAGCTTCGTCTGGAAGCCGACCATGTTGTAGAGCGTGCCGAGTGCGTTGTCCTGGCGCAGCTGGACCACCGCATAGGGCTTTACGGTCGGATTGTGGGCGTTGGTGAGGCCCATCGGCTTCATCGGGCCATGCCGAAGCGTTTCGCGGCCGCGCTCAGCCATAACCTCGATCGGCAGGCAGCCGTCGAAATAGGGCGTCCCTTCCCACTCCTTGAACCCGGTCTTGTCGCCGGTGATCAGTGCATCGACGAAGGCGTTGTACTGCTCCTCGGTCATTGGGCAGTTGATGTAGTCCTTGCCTGTTCCTCCCGGTCCGACCTTGTCGTAGCGCGACTGGAACCAGCAGACATCCAGGTTGATGCTGTCGGTATGAATGATTGGGGCGATGGCATCGAAGAAGGCGAGCGCATCGGCGCCGGTTTCGGCCTGGATGGCGCTGGCGAGCGACGGCGCCGTGAGCGGTCCGGTGGCGATGATAGCGAGATCCCATTTCCTCGGCGGCAAGCCAGACACTTCCTCGCGCACGACGGTGATCCGCGGATGGCTTTCGATCGCCTTCGTGACGGCATCCGAAAAGCCGTCACGGTCAACTGCGAGAGCGCCGCCGGCAGGAACCTGGTTTTTGTCGGCAGCCGACATGATCAAAGATCCGGCAAGCCGCATTTCAGCGTGCAGCACACCGACGGCATTGCTGGTGGCATCGTCCGAACGGAAAGAGTTGGAGCAAACCAGTTCTGCCAGGCTATCGGTCTTGTGAGCATCCGTACCGCGCACGCCGCGCATTTCGTGCAGAATCACCGGGATGCCGGCCTCGGCAATTTGCCAGGCGGCCTCCGAGCCGGCGAGACCGCCGCCGATGATATGAATGGGAGAATAGGAAGATGTGTCTGTCATGCGCCGTTATTTAGAGCAAGGCGGCCTCGAAGGGAACCTGTTCTGCACATGAGGCGTCAGCAAGATCCCGGAATCAAAAACGGCACCCCGTGGTGCCGTTTTTAGTCCCTCGCCATTCCCGGTCCGATTAACGGAAGGAACGCGAAGCGATGTTGTGAATGTCAAAGCGAGTGATACCGATGTCCGACAGGGCGTGGTTGGACAGATTGCCGAGTTCGGCAACGGTACGGCGATAGTTGATCCAGCTTTTTGCGATACGAATCGGGTTCATGATCTTTTCCTTAGAAGCAAATGAGCAGTGCAGTGATTTGCCTGCTTCGTTGGGATCTATGTAGGCCTTTCGCGGGAAAATATGGAGTGCAAAGAAAATGCATCTGCTATGCATTTGTGCATTGCGATGACGCGTTTCTGAGCATCCAGTCCGGGTGATGAAAAAGAAGCCATGGGTTAACGGCGCCAGAGATCGCCGTGACCTCGATCTCTGCGCTTTGTTTTTAAGGGATTTTTCAGATGAGAACGATCAGGCCCGCATTGCGGCGTGCTATTCCGCTCGGCCGCGGAAATTCGATCGCAGCTCTGCCAGTCAAGTGGGCAAGCAGCAAAATGCTGCGCTGCGAGGTCGCCGCCCACCATGGGACGCGGGCCGAGCGTCTGCGAATGCCTGCTCGGCTGAGGATAGCGGGAATTCAGGAAAAAAAACGCCCGCCGGATTGAACCGGAGGGCGTTTGGCAGTTGCGCATCAGGCCGGAAAGGCCGGCCGGCTGCGGAGAATTACTTGACTGCCTGGCGGGCAACGTAGTGGATGTCGCCGCGGCCGATGCCGAGGTCGTTCAGTTCGCGGTCGCTCATGCGGCCGAGTTCGTTGCAGGTCTGACGGTACTTGCGCCAATTGTTGAACGAGCGAGCAATGTTCATGATGCTGGTCCTTTCCAAGGTTCCTGCCAGCACCATCTGCCGGCCTTCATCTGATGGTTGGAATATACGCCGCCGACCCCTGAAATTACAGTGACAATGCTGCATCGCACCCATGCGCGGATTGCAATCCTCTGGGCTGGATTGGACACGATTTGACCAAATTCTGTGCGAGCGCGTGATCTCTAAAAGAGAAGGTGCTGATGCGCGGGAGAAGGAGACACAGTATAAACGACGCCCGCTGGGGAGGAGATCCCAGCGGGCGTTGCTTATTCTGATCGGCAACCGGAGGAGGAGAGTTATAGATCCCATCAGGACGCGCTGGGAGGGAGGAGTGTGCTGCCCCAAGTTATCTCAAGATAACTCGGAAGTGGGCAGGGCAGTGGCGAATGGCACCCATGATCAGGCGCGCATGCCTGTCTCGTCCTTGCGACATGCGCATGCCGAAAATTTCGACACCAGCTAACCACGAGACTATTCAAAGCACGGGAATCTAAGGATTTTCTTGTCGAGACGAATAACGCCCGCTGGGGGAGGAGGTCCAGCGGGCGTCATTTACAGTGACAGGCAACTGGGAGGAGGAGTGTTGCCCGTCTGATCGAAGCGGCGCTGGGAGGAGGAGCGCACCACTTCGAATTCTGTGTTGCAAGCCTCTTCGGCCCGCTGACCTTTCCCACTTCTTAAGTGGAAGCGGCGGTCTCGCCGCTGACGGGCCCGATCGCTTTCGCTGATCTCGTTCCGTCGTCTTAAATTCAATATAGGTCTACAAGGGCGATTTGTGCAGTGCAATATCATCATGGATGCTATGCGTATTATGCAAGGCGCGTTCGATCGTCCTATGCCTTCTCAGTATAAGAGATTCGCACGAAAATCTTTACGTCGCGTTAATGATGATCGTCCGTTTCTGGCGACCTCGGGGCCTCGTGTCGCTCGCGAGACTGCTCAACTATGATTTGCCGGTGCCTATGATATGTGTAGCGGACGGGGCGCATGCAAGGAGAGCGAGTCATGTACCGGGGGCGGATCGAGAAGGACTTCAACATTTGGGTCGCGAAGGGACTGCTCAGCGCCGAAACGGCGCGGGCCATGCTTGCCGAATATGATTCACGCGCGACGGTATTCAGTGCGGGCAGGGTTCTCCTGGTGCTGGCGGCAGTCCTTCTATCGGCTGCCATCCTCCTTCTGGTCGCGGCCAATTGGGAGGCAATTCCTCGCCTTGTCCGCGTCGGTGGCATCGTCGCCCTCATCTGGGCCTTCTACGGGTCGGCTGCCTTGTGCCTGGGTCGCGGTTGGCGCAGCATGGGTGCCGCTCTTCTTGTTCTCGGAACGATGACGTTCGGCGGCGCAATCGCCCTAGTCGGGCAGATGTATCATCTGTCTGGCGATGCGGCCGAGGCGTTGCTGGTCTGGTTCGCAGCCGCCAGTGTCGCCGCGCTGGCCTTCCGTTCGGCAGCTGTCTCGGTGATCTGCGGCTTTCTCGCCTGGGCCGTGTTCGGGCAACTGGTGACCGACAATGACGCCAATTTCGACGGTGACGGCTATATCTATTTCATTCCGGGGCTGATCATCGTCGTGGTCGCATTGGTCCGCTATACCAATGCCGGTGCGGCCCGGCATCTCGCCTATCTGCTCGCCTTGGCCTGGCTCGGCTGGCTCTATATCGAACTGCCGGAAGCCTGGCTTGCCGCAACTCTTTTCGGTCTTGGCCTGGTGGCGTTCCTGAGCGTCAGCCTGCCTGCTTCGCCGCTCTTTCGCGTTGCCCGGGATGCTGGCGCTGCGCCCGCGTTCTATAGCTTTGCACTGGCGATCCTGGGGCTCGCGGCTTTGCATACAGAGATAGACGGGCTCGGTCAGGAGGTTGCGATCGGCGCGACGACGCTCGCCGTCGCTTTGGGTGGCATTACAATTGCGGGCCGCCTGAACGGCGCTGTCCGTTTCCTCGGTTACGCGGTCTTTGCCACCGAAACCCTCTATCTGGCCTTCGAAACGCTGGGCAGCATCCTCGGCACATCCGGTTTCTTCCTGATTTCGGGTGTCGTTGTGGGCCTGGTCGCCTGGCTGGTGATCCGTTTGGAGAAGCGGCTCGGGGCGGAAACGACGGTGGAGGGAGCGTAGAATGGACAACAATCGTCGTCCTTTGATTGCAGCCATCGTCGTTGCACTGCTGCAAACGGCTTTCCTCGGCTATATGATCGAGAGCCGCGCCTCGATCCTGCGCAATGGCGTCGATGTCGTGCTGAAGACCGTGCCGGTCGATCCACGCGATCTGTTGCGCGGCGACTATGTCATTCTCGCCTATGACATATCGAGCATTCCCGCTGAAAAGATTACAGGCGGCTTTCCGAAGGAAGCAATAGACGCACAGATTTCCGTGCGCCTTGAAAAACAGCCGGACGGCTTCTGGGATGTGTCGGAAGCCTCCTTCGGTCAGCTTGCGCCGAAAGACGGCACCGTCGTCGCGCGCAGTGCGCCATTCTATTTCTATCCGACGCCCGATAGTCCGCCACCCTCGTTGAATGTCGAATACGGCATCGAGCGCTATTATGTGCCCGAAGGCGAGGGCAGGGTGTTGGAGGAGGCGCGCAATGCCAGCGCCCTTGCCGTGACCGCAAGCGCCTCCGATGATGGCCGCATGCAGATCCGCTTGATCTCGATCGATGGAAAACCGCTTTACGAAGAACCGCTCTACTGATCTTTTCAGTGGCGTTTTCCGCCAAGTGACAAGATCACGACAACAACCGCATTTTTCCTTTGATCCGTTGCAAACGGGTGATATAGAGACGCCGCGCTCGGGAACGCCCTGAACCCGGCGCAGAATGTGTTGCGGCTCTAATCCGCGATTTCCTTCTGTGCTGATGTGAGCAGGCGCTGCGGTTTTCTGAACGCGGGTATGGTGAAATTGGTAGACACGCCAGATTTAGGTTCTGGTGCCGCAAGGCGTGGGAGTTCAAGTCTCTCTACCCGCACCAGAATGAAGGACGTCCAAGTTCAATCTTGGCGTCGATCGAGAAGACGGCGCCATTTTGCTTGCAAAACGGTGACTGATTTGCGTAAAGCCACTCCCGGCAAATGGATCGGCTCAAGTGCTCGTGTAAAAGAACACCGACAGAGCCCTGTCAACGTGAAATGAAGGTTTGAACATGCAGGTTATCGAAACGCTCGCTGAAGGGCTGAAGCGCGAACTCAAGGTCGTTATCCCGGCCAAGGACATGGAAGCTCGGATGAACGAGCGTCTTGAAGATGCCAAGGGCAAGGTCAAGATCAACGGTTTCCGTCCGGGCAAGGTGCCGTTCGCACATCTGAAGAAGATGTACGGCAAGTCGATCATGGCTGAACTGGTCAACGAGCTCGTTCGCGAAAAGCCGACCGAGATCCTGTCGGAGCGCGGCGAAAAGTCGGCGACCCAGCCGGAGATCGCGATGACCGAGAACGAGGCCGAAGCTGATAAGATCCTCAACGCCGAAGTCGATTTCGAATTTACCCTCGCTTACGAAATCATTCCTGCGATCGAACTGAAGGACGTCAGCGGCATCAAGGTGACGCGCGAAGTCGTTGATATCGATGAGGCAGAGGTCACCGAGCAGATCCTCAAGATCGCTGAAAACGCCCGCACTTACGAGACCAAGAAGGGCAAGGCCGCAAACGGCGACCGCGTCACGATCGATTACCTCGGCAAGGTCGATGGCGATGCCTTCGACGGTGGCAAGGATGAGGACGCTGAACTGGTTCTCGGATCCAACCGCTTCATCCCGGGCTTCGAAGAGCAACTCGTCGGCGCCAAGGCTGGCGACGAGAAGACTATCACCGTAACCTTCCCGGCTGAATATCCGGCTGCGAACCTCGCAGGCAAGGAAGCCACCTTCGACATCACGGTCAAGGATGTTGCCGCTGCAGCCGCAGTGGAAATCAACGACGATCTCGCCACCAAGCTCGGCCTCGAATCCGCCGACAAGCTTAAGGAAGTCGTCCGCGGCCAGATCGAAAGCCAGTACGGCTCCATGACCCGTCAGAAGGTCAAGCGTCAGATTCTCGACCAGCTGGACGAACTCTACCAGTTCGACACGCCGTCGCGCCTCGTCGACGCTGAGTTCGACAACATTTGGCGCCAGATCAACACCGATCTCGAGCAGGCCGGCAAGACCTTCGCCGACGAAGACACGACCGAAGAAGAAGCCCGCGCCGAATACCGCAAGCTCGCTGAACGCCGGGTGCGCCTCGGCCTCGTTCTCTCTGAAATCGGCGAAAAGGCCGGCGTTCAGGTCACCGACGAGGAAATGCAGCGCTCGCTGTTCGAACAGCTGCGCCAGTTCCCGGGTCAGGAAAAGCAGATCATCGACTACTTCCAGAAGACCCCCGGTGCCGCCGCTTCGCTGCGCGCGCCGATCTTCGAAGAAAAGGTTGTCGATCACCTGCTCTCCGAAGTGAACGTCACCGACAAGACCGTCAGCAAGGAAGAGCTGATGGCCGACGACGAAGAAGGCGCGTCCGAAACGAAGAAGGCCGCTCCGAAGAAGAAAGCTGCTGCCAAGGCTGAAGCTGCCGAAGGCGAAGAAGCCGCTGCGCCGAAGAAAAAGGCCCCGGCCAAGAAGAAGGCCGCTGACGACAGCGCCGAATAAGACCAGCTCTCTCAGAAATTTAAAGAGGCCGTCCCCTGTGGGGCGGCCTCTTTGCTATGGGGATTTTCGGGGAGGTGTCGTCGTGCGAAATCTCAGGGCAACACATGTCACTGAGCTCCGCGGTGTTTTCGGCGCGGCTGTTTCGCAAAATCAAACGACGACATCCGGGTTCGTCAGCGCCAGACTTGCGAGTCGAGGCTGACAAACTGCATGCGGAGTTCCGTAGATGATCGACCGGAGGCGTCCTATCCCTTCGCTATGAGTTCGCCCATCCGATTGCCGGCGTCAAGGCCGGCGATCTTGTAGGCTTCGGCCAGCGTCGGATAGTTGAAGGTGTTTTCGACGAAATACTCGACGGTACCCTTCAGGTTGAGCACGGCCTGGCCGATATGGACGAGTTCTGTCGCACCTTCGCCGACGATATGGACACCGAGCAGACGGCGGGTTTTCATCGAGAAGATCAGTTTCAGCAGCCCGGCATCAAGCCCCATGATGTGGCCGCGCGACGTCTCCCGGAAACGGGCAATGCCGCATTCGTAGGGGATGCCACGTTCCTTGACTTCTTCTTCCGTCAGGCCGCACGTGGAAATTTCCGGCACGGCGTAGATGCCATAGGGGAAAAATTTCGGCGGCTCCTTGGCGATAGCGCCGACGGCGACGCGTGCAGCGATGCGTCCCTGTTCCATCGATGTCGAAGCAAGGCTCGGAAAACCGACGACGTCGCCCGCCGCATAGATATTCGGAACCGACGTCTGGAACGTTTCGGGATTGACGCTCAGCCGGCCGCGGCTATCGGCTTCGAGCCCGGCTGCGGGCAAGTTCAGCGTGTCGGTCGCGCCCATACGACCGGCGGCAAACAGAACCATCTCACAGATGATGACACGACCGCTGTCGAGTGTGATCGAACATTTGCCGTCCGGCGTCCGTTCCACCTTTTCCGCCTTCTGGCCCAGATGCAGCTTCATGTTGCGGTCGCGCAGTTGATATGTGAAATCCTCGACGATTTCCTTGTCGATAAAGTCGAGCATCGTCGCCTTCGGATCGATCACTGTGACGTGTGTGTCCAGCGCGCTGAAGATCGTCGCATATTCGATGCCGATGACCCCGGCGCCGATCACTGCCAGGGAGCGCGGCAGATCCTGGATTTCCAGCAATTCGTCGCTGTCGAGCACCGTCTTTCCGTCGAATGGAATGTAGTCCGGGCGGAATGGTTTTGTGCCGACGGCGAGAAGAATGCTCGTCCCGGAGACCCGAATGATCTCTCCGTCGTCCTTGACGATCTGCAGCGTCTGCGGGTCGACGAAGCTCGCCTTGCCGCGAATGTGCTGGACCCGGTTGCGGGCAAACTGGTGCTCAAGCACCTCGACCTCGTGATCGAGGGTGATTAAAAGGCGGCGGCGCAGGTCTTCAGCGCTGATTTCCTGCTTGACGCGATAGGCGCGCCCGTAAAAGCCGCGCTCGCGCCAGCCGGTCAGGTTGAGCGCTGTTTCACGAAGGGTTTTGGAGGGAATAGTGCCGGTGTGCACGGAAACGCCGCCGACGCGCTTACCCTGTTCGACGACAAGAACCTTCTTGCCCAGTTTGGCTGCCTGAATGGCGGCCCTGCGCCCTGCAGGTCCGCTGCCGACAACGACGAGATCGTACTGGTTCATGACGCGTTTCCGATGATGAAGAGAGAATCATTGTGCGTTGCGGCAAATTTCAATGGCAAGCGGATATAACGTCAATCTCACAGTTTAATAAAGCCTTATGAACTACCTCGGGCTCGTAGATGCTTATTTTACGAAAAGCGCTATATTGCCGCGTGATGGTCGGTATCCGGGAGGGCGCTTCGAAATGGCTCGCTGCAGATATCCGATGCGTAGCGAGTTCGACGGGTAGTGCCCGGTTTGCAGTGGGAGTTGGTATTATGGTTTTGCACGAGACCGACGACGGGCACGTTGATGAACTCAAGACCGGCACGCTGACGTCAGCAAAACCCCGCAGCCGACCCGGCGTTGTCGCTGCGGCAGTCTACGAACATGGCCAACGCATTCGCGATATCGAAATCCACGAAGCCCACCAATGGAAAGGCCGCGCCAACGCTGTCGTCTGGATCGGCCTGCACGAGCCGGACGCAGCGCTACTGCGGGAGGTTCAGGCGGAATTCGGTCTCCATGAGCTTGCCATTGAAGATGCCGGCCATGCTCACCAGCGTCCGAAGCTGGAAATCTACGGCGAGTCGATTTTCGTTGTAGCGCGAACGGCCCATATGGGCGGAGACGAAATTGTCTTCGGCGAGACCCATCTATTTGTCGGCCGCGGCTATGTCGTGTCCGTGCGTCACGGACCGTCGACCTCCTACAATCAGGTAAGGCAGCGCTGCGAGGCTTCGCCGGCGGCGCTGGCACATGGCGAGAACTACATTCTCTATTCCATCCTCGATTTCATTGTCGATAACTATATGCCCGTCGTCGAAGGCATTCACGCGGAGGTCGAGGAACTGGAAGAACGGGTCCTGCGCGAGCGGCTGGACAAGAAGGATATCGAACGGCTTTATTTTCTGCGCCGCAGCCTGCTTCGGCTGCGCAACGCAGTCGTGCCGCTGGTCGATGTCTGCCGCCGTCATGAGAATCTCGAACTGCCCGGCATGGACGTGACAATGCACGCGCTGTTTCGCGATGTCACCGACCATGTGCGCCGGGTCCAGGAAGATATCGACACCCTGCGCGAAGTGCTCGCCTTTACCTTCGAGGCCAGTTTGATGATCGGCCAATCCGAGCAGACGGAAATCTCGCGCAAGCTGGCGTCCTGGGCCGCTATCCTCGCGGTACCGACCGCGATCGCCGGCATCTACGGCATGAACTTCGACGAAATGCCCGAACTGAAATTTCGCTACGGTTATTTTCTGATCCTGGGGGTAATCGTCGTCACCTGCAGCCTGCTCTACCGCATGTTCCGGCGAATGAAGTGGCTGTAGAGGCCGCCTGGTTTAAATCAGTCGCAGCCCCTTGAGACTTGCATGGCCGTCCTTGCCGATGATGATGTGATCGTGAACGGTGATGCCGAGCGGCTTTGCCGTTTCGATGATCATTTTGGTCATGTCGATATCGGCTCGGGAGGGTGTCGGATCGCCGGAGGGGTGGTTGTGAACGAGAATGAGCGCCGTGGCTGAGAGTTCCAGCGCCCGCTTGACCACTTCACGAGGATAGACGGGCGTGTGATCGACCGTGCCCGTCTGCTGCACTTCGTCGGCGATCAAGGCATTGCGTTTGTCGAGGAAGAGAATGCGAAACTGTTCGCGGGTCTCGTGCGCCATGGCGGCGTGGCAATATTCGATCACCGATGACCAGGAGGCGAGAACCTGTTTGCCCTTGAGGTCGCTTTTCAGCGTCCTGTGAGCGACAGTCGAGATCAGTTTTATGTCGAAAGCTACAGCTTCACCGATGCCCTTCACCTCCTGCAGCAAGGTGGGGGAGGCACCGAACACACCGGCCAATGTCCCGAACCGATCGAGCAAGGCCTTGGCAATCGGCTTCGTGTCACGGCGCGGGATCAGCCGGAAAAGCAGCAGTTCCAGAATTTCGTAGTCTGCAAGGGCGGTATCGCCGTGATCCCTGTAGCGTGTTCTCAGCCGGTCGCGATGGCCATGGTAGTGCGCATCTTCCTGCTGATTGGTTGCTACCCCAAGGCCCGAGCGCTTGGCTGGCTGTTCTGCGAAAAAGCCCCTTTCGTCAGCCGGTTGCGAAGTGTCGCTGTCGGAAGAAAAGGGGACTTTTGTCATCGTGAACCCTATGTTGGCAGGCCGGGACGGTCGAGGCCGGCCGGTGACAGGGTGAAAATCTCGCAACCGTCGGCCGTGACACCTACCGCATGCTCATATTGGGCGGAAAGTGACCGGTCGCGGGTGACGGCGGTCCAGCCGTCAGCCAGGACCTTCACATGCGGGCGGCCGAGATTGATCATCGGCTCGATGGTGAAAATCATGCCTTCGCGCATTTCCGGCCCTTCAGTCGCCCGGCCGTAATGCAGGATGTTCGGCGCGTCATGAAACAGCCGGCCGACGCCGTGGCCGCAGAAATCGCGCACGACCGAGCAGCGCTCCGCCTCGGCAAACGTCTGGATGGCCTCGCCGATGGCACCGGTGCGCGCGCCGGGTTTCACCGCGGCAATGCCGCGCATCAAGCATTCGTGGGTGACTTCGAGCAGACGCTCGGCCGCACGCTTGATCTCGCCGACCGGATACATGCGGCTGGAATCCCCATGCCAGCCATCGACGACGTAGGTGACATCGATATTGACGATATCGCCTTCGCGCAGCGGTTTTTCATTGGGAATGCCGTGACAGACGACATGGTTGATCGAGGTGCAGGAGGATTTCGTATAGCCGCGGTAGTTCAGCGTGGCGGGCAGGGCGTTGTGGTCCATGCCGAATTCGAACACGAAGCGGTCGATCTCGTCGGTCGTTACGCCCGGTTTGACGCGGCTCGCCAGTTCATCGAGGCAGCGGGCGGTCATCTGGCAAGCGCGCTTGATGGCGGCGAAATCCTCGGGCGTGTAGAGGCGGATGACGCCGGTATTCTTGTAGGGCGCAGACGCTGCCTCGATATAGGTGACCATTACGATACTTTCAGTTGCCTTTCCCTGTTGTCATAGATCAGCAAAGGCGGGTTCGTCCATCATGATCAGACCTTCCGTCGTAATTTGCTGCGGGGAAACCTTGCATCTGACCGCAAAGGCCTCAACGCCGCGCCGGCGCGCCCTCAGAAAGGCAGTGGCATAGCGCGGATCGAGGTCGCGGCAAATCCTGAAAGTCGCGCAGTCGTCCCGCTGGACGAGGTAGATCATGATGCCGCGATGACCTGCCTCGACCATGTCGCCGAGTTCCTCGAGATGTTTTGCACCGCGGGCCGTCGGGCTGTCGGGAAATTCTGCAAGGCCTGAGGCACGGCTGAAATGCACGTTCTTGACCTCGACATAGGCGCGTCCCCGTCTGGGGTCGGTTAACAGCATGTCGATGCGGGAGTTCTGGCCGTATTTCTGTTCACGCTGCAGGGTCGAATAAAGATGCAGATCGCCGATCTGGCCGGCTCGGATCGCTTCCTCCGCCAGCCGGTTCGGCAGACCGGTATTGATGCCGACAACGGTGCCGTTCACTTCCACCATCTCCAGCATATGACGATATTTTCGGGTCGGGCTGTCGTGTTCCGATAGCCAGATGCGCGATCCGGGCGAGGTCAGGCCACGCATAGAACCGGTATTGGGGCAGGAGCCGGTGATTGCGCGGCCGTCCTCCAGGAACGCGTCGAAGAGGAAGCGCTTGTAGCGTTGGGCAAGGACGGCAGGCACCAGCGGCCGGTCGAAAATCATGGAACCGCATGTCCGTTCTGGCTCAGGCGCGGGCGCGGACGTAGGAGCCGGGTGCCTCTTCCAGCGAGTTGAGCGTTCCCCCGGTCTTGCGGGCCGGAACCCGTTCGCTGTCGAGCGTTTCGATCCAACCCTGCCAATGCGGCCACCAGGAGCCGGGCGTTTCCTTGGCCGTCGCTACCCAGTCGTCGAAATCGCCCTCGGTGGGACCACCGGTCCAGAACTGGTACTTGCCCTTGTCCGGCGGATTGACGACACCGGCGATGTGCCCTGATCCGGACATGACATAGGTGACGTCACCGCCGAAGAACTGGCTGCCGACGAATACCGATTTTGCCGGCGCAATGTGATCTTCCTTGGTGGCGAGATTGTAGATCGGGATTTTCACGTCGCCGAGCGAGATCGTTTTCCCGGCGAGGACCATCTTGCCCTTGGTCAGGTTGTTTTCGAGATAGCAGTTGCGGAGGTAGAAGGAGTGGTTCGCCGCCGGCATGCGTGTCGAATCGGAGTTCCAATAGAGCAGGTCGAAGGCCGAAGGTTCCTGGCCCTTCAGGTAGTTGTTGACGAAATAGGGCCAGATGAGATCCGACGCACGCAGCATGTTGAAGGCCATGGCCATCTTCGACCCGTCGAGATAGCCGTTTTCCTTCATCCGCTGCTCGATTTGCGTGATCTGCTCCTCATCGGCAAAAACCTTGAGATCGCCTGCGTAGGTGAAATCGACCTGCGTCGTGAAAAGCGTGGCCGACTTGATGCGCGTATCGCCTTCCTTCGCGTGCAGAGCAAGCGTTGCGGCAAGCAGGGTGCCGCCAACGCAATAGCCGATCGCATTAACATCCTCTTCGCCGGTTGCTTGCCGAATGGCGTCGAGCGCAAAGCCGATGCCCTCGCGGGCATAGGATTCCCAATCCTTGTTGGCATGGCGCTCGTCCGGATTGACCCAGGAGATCACAAAGACGGTGTGTCCCTGATCCACCGCCCATTTGATGAAGGACTTTTGCGGATTGAGGTCGAGAACATAGAACTTGTTGATCCAGGGCGGGCAGATCAGCAACGGGCGCTTCAGCACCGTCTCTGTGGAGGCATCATATTGTAGAACCTGGCAGACATCGCTCTGGGCAATGACCTTGCCCGGCGTAATGGCAATGTTCTCGCCGACGGCGAACTTGCTCGTATCCGTCTGGCGCAGTTTAAGATCGCCTTTGCCGGCAACGATATCCTCGGCCAGCATCTGCATGCCCTTGACAAGGTTGGCGCCGCTAGACGCCACCGTTTCGCGATAGAGTTGCGGGTTCGTCGTCACGAAATTGGCCGGCGAGAGGGCGCTTGAAAGCTGCCGCATGTAAAAGGAGGCTTTGTGCCTGGTGTGTGCGTCGAGCCCGTCGGCATCGCGCACCATCCGGTCCGCCCAGTTGGACATGATGAAATAGCTTTGCCGCAGAAAATCGAAGAAGGGATTGGCGACCCAGTCGGCGTCGTTGAAGCGCTTGTCGTCGCGCGGCATATCGTCCGGGTCGGTCACGGCCTCGCCGCTCATTTTTTGCAACGTGCGCGTCCACATCGAGAAGAAACCTCCCATCAGGGATGTTTGGGCCTCGAGAGTGCGCCTCGGATCGGACAGCCAGTATTCGGAGACTTTTGACAGCGTCTTGACCATATCGACGACCGGATCGGCGATCATGTCGGTCTTCTGACCGCTTTCGCGCGGTGCAAGCCAGGCGGATGCCGCCTTGCCGAGTTGCTCCATGGTGCGCGCGATGTTCATCGCCAAGGCTTCAGGGTCCCTGACGATATAGGGATCGACGGACTTCGGGTCGAAACCGCTGAAACCATTAGTGTTGGGGCTGGAAGGGTTCTCGGTCTTCCTGTCTTCGGCCACCCAGTTTCCTCCACAGATGTTTGTTTGTTTTGTCTTTTTACATTCTGCCTTAAAATGATTACAAGTGCCAGCGCGTGTTCACCCCTCTTGGCTGTCAGCCAATTTCGGGCGAAGATCGAGCGGCACAGACCGGGCAGGGGCATGATGAAGAAGTCGGGAAAAGCAGAGATGATGCGAATGGTAACGGTCTTTGGAGCAGTTGGTTTTGCGCTTGCTCTTGCCGGCTGCAATTCAGCGACGGTCGACGAGCAGCCGTCCAGCTATTCCGCGACCATGGCCAAGCCCATTCCGGCGGACGTCTATCCGGTGATCGAAGGCAAGCGCCCCGCGGCAAGTGCACAAATGAGCAATGAGGAAGCCGCCGCCCAGGAAGCGCGGCTGACGGCATTGGGTTCGGCCCGTACGTCCGGCAAAATCTCCGAAGCGGAATATCAGCGTCGCCTCAAGGAGCTACAACTGCTTGCCGCCAATCACGGCACCGACACGCTGAAGCAGATACAGAATTAGCGCTTGCGTTTCAGCGAATTTGGACGCAAAGCGTTTCATGGCCGCGTGGGCCGATTGCACCGCGCGTTTCTCCTTGCACGCATGTTCCCAGCAACGGAGATCGCGCAAGACGAGGTTAGAGATGGAAGAGTTTCACAAAGTCCGGCGTTTGCCGCCTTATGTTTTCGAACAGGTCAACCGTTTGAAAGCCAGCGCGCGAGCGGGTGGAGCCGACATCATCGACCTTGGCATGGGCAATCCCGACCTGCCGACGCCGAAATCCGTCGTCGATAAATTGTGCGAGGTCGTTCAGGACCCGCGCACCCACCGCTATTCCTCGTCCAAGGGCATTCCAGGCCTGCGCCGGGCGCAGGCAGCGTATTATGCCCGCCGCTTTGGCGTCAAGCTGAACCCGGATACGCAGGTCGTCGCGACGCTCGGCTCGAAGGAAGGCTTCGCCAACATGGCGCAGGCGATCACTGCTCCAGGCGACGTGGTACTTTGCCCCAATCCGACTTATCCGATCCATGCTTTCGGCTTTCTGATGACCGGTGGCGTGATTCGTTCCATTTCGGTCGAGCCTGACGACACCTTCTTCCCACCGCTCGAGCGGGCGATCCGTCATTCGATCCCCAAGCCGATCGCGCTGATCATCAACTATCCGTCGAACCCGACGGCGCATGTGGCGACGCTCGATTTCTACAAGGAAGTCGTTGCCTTTGCGAAGAAACACGACATCGTCATCCTGTCGGATCTCGCCTATTCGGAAATCTATTTCGACGACCTGCCGCCGCCGTCCGTCCTGGAAGTACCGGGCGCCATGGACATCACCGTCGAATTCACCTCGATGTCGAAAACCTTCTCGATGCCTGGCTGGCGCATGGGCTTTGCCGTCGGCAACGAGCGGCTGATTGCCGCGCTGACGCGGGTCAAATCCTATCTCGATTACGGCGCGTTTACGCCAATCCAGGTGGCCTCGACCCATGCGCTGAACGGCGATGGTTCGGACATTGCCGAAGTACGCAATATCTACAAGCGTCGCCGCGATGTCCTGGTCGAAAGTTTCGGCAAGGCCGGATGGGACGTGCCGCCGCCGGCAGCCACCATGTTCGCCTGGGCAAAAATCCCGGAAAAATTCCGCCATCTCGGTTCGCTGGAGTTTTCCAAGCTACTGGTGGAAAAGGCCGACATTGCGGTGGCGCCGGGCATCGGTTTCGGCGAGCAGGGGGATGACTATATCCGTATCGCGCTTGTCGAAAACGAACACCGGATTCGCCAGGCGGCCCGCAGCCTGAAGAAATTTCTTTCAACGGCAGACGACACCTTGCACAACGTCATCTCGCTGAATGCTCATCGCTGAGGCGCGGGTCTTTCCGGCACCCCTCAAACAACCGCTCCGCCGCTTTGAGGCGGAGCGCTCTCGACATGTTAGGAAATCGTGAATGTCAGATGCCCTTAAAATCGGCATTGCGGGCTTGGGAACAGTTGGCGCCTCTCTCGTACGTATTCTTCAGGAACGCCATGAGCAGTTGGCGACGACATGCGGCCGGGCTATCGAGATCACTGCCGTGACGGCACGTGACAGGAACCGGGATCGCGGCGTCGATCTATCTGCCATGCGCTGGCATGACGATGCGTTGTCTCTGGCTGAGACGGCCGATATCGACGTCTTCGTCGAACTGATGGGTGGTGCCGGCGAACCGGCCTATTCCGCCGTCAAGGCAGCGCTTTCTCGCGGACTTCACGTCGTCACCGCCAACAAGGCGCTGCTTGCCGCACATGGCATCGAGCTTGCTGGTCTTGCCGAAGAGCATGGCGCGCTTCTGAACTACGAAGCCGCCGTCGCCGGTGGTATTCCTGTGATCAAGGCTCTGAGGGAATCGCTGACCGGCAACACGATTTCCCGCGTCTATGGTATCATGAACGGCACCTGCAACTACATCCTCACCAAAATGGAGAAGGAGGGGCTCTCCTTTGAGGCCTGCCTCAAGGAAGCGCAGCGCCTGGGCTATGCGGAAGCCGATCCGGCTTTCGATATCGAGGGCAACGACACGGCGCACAAGCTTGCCATCTTGACCAGCCTTGCCTACGGTACGGCAATTGCCGCCGAAGACATCTATCTCGAAGGCATCACCAATATCTCGATCGAGGATATCCATGCCGCGGCCGATCTCGGCTACCGCATCAAGCTGCTCGGTGTTGCGCAACGTACCGAAAGCGGCATCGAGCAGCGCGTCCATCCGACGATGGTGCCCCTCGATTCGGTGATCGCCCAGGTCGATGGTGTCACCAACGCGGTGGCGATTGAATCCGACATTCTCGGCGAACTTCTGATGGTCGGACCCGGCGCCGGCGGCAATGCGACGGCGTCCGCCGTGCTTGGCGATATCGCCGACATTGCCAAGAGCCGCCCGGGCGCCCAGCATGTGCCAGCCTTCGGCCGCCCGGTTACAGCACTGCTCACCTACAAGCGCGCTGAGATCCAGAGCCATGAGGGCGGCTATTTCATCCGTTTGAAAGTAGTCGACCGGACCGGTGTCTTCGCGAAAATCGCGACGCATATGGCGGAAAATCACATCTCGCTCGAGTCGATCGTGCAGCATTCGAAACATCCGGTCGAAACCGGCGAACCACAGACGATCATCCTCGTGACCCATGCGACGACCGAACAATCGGTGCGGAAGGCTGTCGCGACGATCAAGAGCGAAGGCTATCTCGTGGGTGATCCTCAGGTGATCCGTATTGAGCGCCCGAAGGCGGCCTGATACGCTTGTTTGCGCAGTTTTGCGGCCCCATCCGGCTATTGACCCGGATGGGGCCGCTGTCGTTTCCGGTTTGCGGATGCCGCAAAACACGGGTACGAACGGTCAACAAATCAAGGATGTACGATGAGCGACTTGGTGGATCCTATTCAGCGGGCTTTTCTCGGCGTAGAGCGCTCGGTGAGCGGGCAGCGCTGGGTGTCGCGGCTCGATCAGGCGGGACAGAACCGCGCCCTTGCAATCAGCCAGGTTCACGGCTTTTCCGATCTCATTGCCCGCGTGCTGGCCGGCCGCGGTGTGACGATGGACGACGCCGTCGCCTTTCTCGAACCAACGATCCGCTCGCTAATGCCCGATCCGGATACTCTGACCGATTGCAGCAGGGCCGCCGCGCGTCTCGCCTCCGCGATCAGGAACCGTGAGAGGGTTGCCATCTTCGGCGACTACGACGTCGATGGGGCTGCGTCATCCGCCTTGATGTTCCGCTTCCTGCGCCATTTCGGCGTCGAAGCCGAAATCTACATTCCGGATCGCATCTTCGAGGGCTACGGTCCCAATCCGGCGGCGATCAACCAGTTGATCGACAATGGCGCCCGATTGATTGTCACGGTGGATTGCGGTTCGACCAGCCACGACTCATTGGCGGCGGCCGAGGCGCGCCGGATCGATGTCGTGGTGATCGATCATCACCAGGTCGGGGCGCAATTGCCGCCCTGCGTGGCGCTGGTCAATCCGAATCGGGAAGACGATCTGTCAGGGCAGGGACATCTCTGCGCTGCCGGCGTGGTGTTCCTTGTTCTCGTCAATGCCATGCGCCAATTGCGTGAAAGTGGAGACACCCGGGTTGCTTCCTTCGATCTTCTTGCCCTGCTTGACCTCGTCGCCTTGGCGACCGTTTGCGACGTTGTGCCTCTCAAGGGGTTGAACAGAGCCTATGTCGTGAAAGGGCTTGTTGCCGCCCGCCATATGCAGAATCCCGGGCTGTCGGCCCTCTTTCGCAAGGCCGGGCTTGGCGGACCCGTAACACCCTATCATTTTGGCTTTCTGATCGGCCCTCGAATCAATGCCGGCGGGCGTATCGGCGACGCAGCGCTTGGTAGTCGTCTGCTTACGCTTGACGAGGAAAACGTCGCCGAGCAGATCGCTGCAAGGCTCGACGAATTGAACCGTGAGCGACAGGCGATGGAAATTGCCATGCTGGCCGAGGCGGAGGCTGAGGCGCTGGCGGAATATGGTAACGGCGAATCCTCCTCCATCATCGTCACCGCACGTGAAAACTGGCATCCCGGCATTGTGGGCTTGCTAGCGGCGCGGCTGAAGGAAAAATTCCGCCGTCCGGCCTTTGCCATCGCCTTCGATCCCAATGGCAAGGGAACTGGATCGGGCCGGTCGATCAGCGGCTTCGACATCGGACGAATCATCCGGGCCGCCGTCGATGCCGGTCTACTGGCCAAAGGCGGCGGTCACGCCATGGCCGCCGGCCTGACGATCGAGCGCGCCAATCTCGGCAGGCTGCGGCATTTCTTCGAGGAAAAAGCTGAGGCCGCCATCAAGGACCTCGTCTCGGCCGAAACGCTGAAGATCGACGGTGCATTGGGGGCGGCCGGAGCCAATCTGGCCCTGATCGACCAGCTCGAGCAGGCGGGCCCCTATGGGGCCGGCC
>UCOA01000147.1 GCA_900474095.1 Hyphomicrobiales bacterium
CTTTTTCGTCGCGGCGGAATTCTCGCTGGTCTCGGTGAGGCGCAGCAGGGTGACCGAACTCGTCGCCGGGGGGCGGATGAATTCAACGGCCCTCCAGAGGGCGGTCGACAACCTCGATGCCAATCTCGCCGCCACTCAGCTCGGCATCACCATTTCGTCGCTCGCATTGGGCTGGGTCGGCGAACCCGCTTTGGCGCATCTCATTCAACCGCTACTGGCGTTCCTCCCTGGGACCTGGGCGATGGCAAGTTCGCACGCCATCGCAGTCACAATCGCGTTCATCATCATTACGGCGCTGCATATCGTGCTCGGTGAGCTGGCCCCCAAAAGCCTGGCCCTACAGAGAAGCGAGGGTACGGCACTCGCCGTGGTGCGCCCGCTGGGCTTCTTCCTCGTTGTGCTCAAGCCCGCCATTTTGACGCTCAACGGTCTTGGTAACCTGGTCCTGCGATTAGTCGGACTCCGTCCGGGAACCGGCGAATCGTCACTCCATTCGGCGGACGAACTCAAGCTTCTCGTCGCCGAAAGTCAGGAGGGAGGTCTACTTGATGTCGCCCAGCAGCAACTGGTCGAACGGGTGTTCAACATCGGCGATCGGCATATCTCCGACATCATGACGCCGAGGCTGGACGTCGATTGGATCGACGCTGACGACAGCCTGGAAGACATGCTGAAGACGATCAGGGAATCGCAACACGATCAGCTCGTCGTCTCTCGCGGGACGATCGACGAACCCATCGGCATGGTTCTGAAAAAAGATTTGCTGATCCAGGTTCTCAATGGCGGCACCATTAACCCCATGGCGGTCTTGAAGCAGCCTCTCGTCTTGCACGAGTCCACACCCGTCTTCCGCGTTCTCGACAACTTCAAGGCATCGCCCGTCCGTCTCGCCATTGTGATCGACGAATACGGCAGCCTCGAAGGCATCGTCACGCAGACCGACCTGCTCGAGGCGATCGCCGGAGACCTGCCAGGGCCCGAGGGGGAACTCCCCAACGTGGTGCAGAGAACGGATGGGTCGTTGCTGATGGAAGGATCGATGCCCGCTTACGAAGCATTCCAGCGTCTGGGCCTTGGCGACGGTCCCGATGACGGCGATTTTCACACCCTCGCGGGTTTCGCCCTTTACAAGCTGAAGCATTTGCCCGTAGTGGGCGAGACGTTCCGGCACGAAATATGGTCTTTCGAGGTCATCGACATGGACGGGCGGCGGATCGACAAGATACTGGCCAAGCGCATCCTCGCTGAATGAAACTCGACATCTGTGCCCTCAAGATTGCGCCCATATCTCAGAACGGTCGCCCAGTGCGCCGTCGCGCAAATTTCGGACAGCCGAATGCCGTACGCTATGCCTCCGCGGTGTAGCTGCCGACGCCTTCCGCAAGGAAGGCGTTATTGTCGTGCCTTTCCTGCGGCATCATCGTATAAAAACGGCAGGAACACATAGCGACGTCCTCGTGTAACAGTCGAAACACCATAGTGGACGATGTAATACCGTCGGCAACGTCCCCCTCCAATTCGTCCCGAGGAGCACAAGGCGGCTGATGGTGCCCGTATCACAGCGACGGCTGACGAAGCAATTCTACCGACCGCCTCACTTCCCCGTCTGATCCCATGCGGCGATGGTTATCTTTTTCGCCATGCCGTTCTCGATGGTGAGCGCGCTGTCGAAGAAATCGACGCCGCTCCCTGACTGTATAGACGAAACGTCGTGCATGATGGCGATCACTGTCGCGTCTCGGCAATGATCCTTGATCGCTTGGTAGAACGAGGCCCCCGCTTGAATATCGAGTGCGCTCGTTGCCTCGTCGAGGAACAGAAGCCCTGGCCGCAGCAAAAGGATTCTAGCAAGCACAAGCTTCTGCTTTTCGCCTCCGGACAGAAGCTGATCCCAGCTTTGGCCGTTGCGGCCATCCTTTGAGAGTTCTTCGATGAACTCGCCGAGCCCCGCCTTGTGCAATGCCTCTTCTACACACGTATCCGAGTGCTCGCCGACAGAGTCCGGCAGGCAGACAAGATCTTTAAGGGGTACCGCCTGGAGCTTGACGTCTTGAGCGGCATAAAGGCTTCTCACATGCCTTGGCGTCACGATTGCGCCGCGGCCGTGCGGCCAAAGTCCGTTTATCGCCTTCAGAAGCGAGGTCTTGCCGCTCCCTGACTCACCAACGACCAAAGTCCACTCCCCGGGGAGAAAGTGTAGCTTGTCGGCTGTCAGAAAAGGAAGATCGACGCCCGCATGCAGGAGTTCGATCTCGTGAACGGCAAGGCCGAGCACAGGATCCTGCTTTGCGTATCGGAATTCGTAGGGGCCGGTGCGCGCGTAAAACTCCTGAGGCCGCTGGACGGTTTCGATCGCCTCCGCGAGCTCGGTTATTCGGCGAGCATTCGCCCTGAGTGTCGCAATGTCGGGCATTACGTGAATGAACCACGAGCACTCATTGATGAGTGCTGTCGCAAGCTCGGCACCAGTGACGTAGTGCTGCAGGCTGACCTTGTTGTCCACGTAAGGGAGTAGGCCGGGTGCGTAAGCGACAATCCGCGAGCCGATGAAATTGTGGACCAGCTCGAATCCCATGTAGCCGGCAGTAACCCGGTTGAGGCTGGCCCAGGTTTGGTCAATGTCGAGATATCGGCGGTGGTTGACGGCTTTCTGGGCTCTTTCGCCATGGAGGACAGCAACATGTAAACTACGGTGCAGGAGAGTGTTCAATTCGGTGCGGTAGGTGCCTTCCGCCCATTGCATACGCACGGACAGACGCTGGAGTACCCCACCCAGCTTCGCTGCGATGAAGGTATTGAGCGGCACATAAATCGCGATCGCCGCGAAGGCCAGACAGGCGCTGCCATAACTGCCCAGGAACTCGAGCCCTCGAACCTCGCTCGATGTCTCAATCAGCTTGCTACCCACGAAGACGAGGGACAGCACGACGCCCGCAATGCCCATCGCGAGACCGATAGCGCCACCGGTCATGCCTTTGATCGATTCTTGAACCCGTTGGTCGATATTGTCCGGCGCGGGAAAAGCGGATCCGGCGGCATCGGTTCCGCTTTGCTGTAGATGGAAATGCGCGTGGTTGGAATCGAGCAGTGCTTTGTTGAAGCATTGGTCTAGCCACTCACGCCACTTGCGGTGGAGGGTGGTCGAAAAGAAATGGCGGACTGCTGTGAAACCTGCGTCCCTCATGATCGCGATCGCGGCAAGTGTTGCCGCGGTGGTCAGCAGCGCTGTGGGCGTGGTGGGCATTGTTGGATGATGAAAGTAGGCTATCCGGTTGACCAGCTCGCCGGATGTTACGGCGAACCAGACGCTGGCCTTGGCGGATAATGCTGTGAGAACCAGAATGGCAAGCGTCAGTCCCCAAGCCTCACGCCAGCTTTCCGAAAGCCAATAGGCGCTCATTAGGCCCCAGAACCCGCGCATCGAGGAAACAGGACTTGTATGGTGCTGCCTTCTACGGCCGAGCAACCATTTAATCGATGCACCTCTTAGCTCACGACGACTCCGCATCATGATTCATCCAAACCATGCAAGCAGAATCGGGGCAAAGATCGGGGTTGTCAAATTAGGACAGTCTGAAACGGGTGCGACCTCGGGTGGATCCACGAGGATAGACGCTCAGTCGAATTCGGAGGCCTTGTCAATCAAACCGTTGCGGAATGCTGCTCTCTTCGCTTCTTTGCTTCTTTCCGGAAACCTCGATGCGCGTCGGACGATGGCAGAACGTAACCTGCGAGACGCGCAGGACAATGAATATGCGGTCCAACCAAGCCGGCGATCAAGGCCGGCAGCGAGCGCTATCTATCGCACAAGGGTGGCCGCGGTACGCTCGAGGAATTCCTGCGGGAAGAAGCGGAGCTGGTCAGATGATGGCGTGGCGAACGGGTCGCCCGATGTGCCACATAGTCTGTGAAAGCCCAAAGGTGGAAGGACGGCAATCAAAAGGTCGGAGTTGCGTCTCTGCAATGGCGGTTGCAGCAAGAGCCAGCCTCGCGATTACACCCTTTCCTAGGCAGCCCCGTGCCCATTTATCTGTTGCCGCGGCCATGGCAGCGGAATCCCACCTTCGAACTTAGAGCGGCGCGTCCAGAGCAAACACCACGCCTTTTTAGCGGCGATGTTGTACTCATAGGTTGAGCAGAAAAAAAAATTGAAAAAAAATTTGGGCTTTGCTCGGGCGGCTGATGGCAGCGGAGTTTGAAATTGTTTTCCAAATATTTTCAGGAGACTAGTCACACTGCAAGTTGCGCTTTTGTATGATTGTTTGAAAAGTTTAAAAAGTTAACATTTTTTTGAATCGCCGAGAATTGTCTAACTATTACATAGGGACGACGTCTAATTCAATTTATTGAGGCGATAGTAGGGCGACTATACTCGGCCCTTCTTCCCTTTTTCCTACCGCGTTGCACAACGTTTGAAGTTGCATTAGGTCTCCGT
>UCOA01000070.1 GCA_900474095.1 Hyphomicrobiales bacterium
AGAATCGACCCGCCTCAAGGCCCTGCAGACGCAGCAGCAGCTCGGCATCCAGGCTCTCTCGATCGCCAACTCCAACTCCGAAAACATCCTCTCGCTCTTCCGTTAATCGGATCGGCGAAAGCGACAAAGCCGGCGGTGTCAATCAACCGCCGGCCATCCAACAGGCCGCGCCCGCAAAGGGCGCGGCTTTTTGCGTTCCTGCATCCTGGCCGTCGCTCATCTTAACGATTCAGCAATTCAGATTTATTTTTGTTCATTTTCATTACCCACTTGCTAACGCCATTAATGGTTTGTTAACCATGTGATCGTTAAGTGTTCGTTAAGAGCGATAGGCTGTCCTTGGGCTAAACATGGGGCAGTTTGCATGACGCTGGTCCCGTCGCTGCCGGTCATCAATCCGGAATGTTCCGTTTAAATTCGAACTGGGGCAATGACCAATGACCAGCATCCTTACCAATTCCGCGGCAATGGCCGCTCTCCAGACATTACGTTCGATCAACACCAACATGGAAGACGTGCAGAGCCGCATTTCCTCCGGCTATCGCGTCGAGACCGCAGCGGACAACGCCGCCTACTGGTCGATCGCGACCACGATGCGCTCCGACAATGCTGCGCTGTCGACCGTCCAGGATGCGCTCGGGCTGGGCGCCGCGAAGGTCGATACATCCTATGCCGGCATGAGCTCGGCCATCGAGGTCGTCTCCGAGATCAAGGCAAAGCTCGTCGCTGCGCGCGAACCGGGCGTCGACAAGACCAAGATCAACAAGGAACTCAGCGAGCTCAAGAACCAGCTGGCATCGGCCGCCGAATCAGCCTCCTTCTCGGGCGAGAACTGGCTTTACAACGACAGTGGCACCCCGGCCGGCATCAAGCAGGTCGTTGCATCCTTCAACCGATCGACGAACGGCACCGTTTCGGTCTCGACCCTGGACTACGATACCGCCTCGTCGATCCTGATCGACATGGACGACGCGCAGTTGGGCCGCCTGACCCAGGACGTCGCGGTTGTCCAGCCATTTGGCCCGTCGACGGCCGATGCGACTTACTTCCTGATCGACGCGGGCTCCACGACGCCTGCGGCTGGTAGCGAAATCACGCTCGACGCTACGACCAGCGAGGACAACATCGATGGCATGATCAGCGCCGTCGATGCGATGCTCAGCAATCTGACCGATGCCGCATCGACCCTCGGCGCCATCACCAGCCGCATCGACATGCAGGAAAACTTCGTCGCCAACCTGATGGACGTGATCGACAAGGGTGTCGGCCGTCTTGTGGATGCCGACATGAACGAGGAATCGACCAGGCTGAAGGCGCTGCAGACGCAGCAGCAGCTTGGCATCCAGGCCCTCTCGATCGCCAATACCAACTCCGAAAACATCCTGCGCCTGTTCCAGCAGTAAGTCTGCTCTTACAGCGCCGGTGGGCATGTTCCGGGCACCGCCTTCTCGACTCATCGCCGCCCCTGTCTTGCGGGGCTGCGACCAAGTCTTTCCGCCGTGCCGCCGGTCATCGGTATGGCTGGAAACGGTTGGACCGCGCTCATTGCCCAAGCGCGGTCCAACATCTCATACCAGGCTTGATGACAGGCGCCTATCGTCGAGACTTGGGAATGCATTTCCGACCTACATTTTCGCGCAAGTTTGGCTGGGTAGTCTCCAGCCGCAACCATCCTCGTCCGGGTTGCCAGCCAATATGAATGTTGTGCTGCCGTTGTATGCGGCCTGCGCCCCCCGGGTTCTCCGGACGGCGAGCCGGTACGGATTGAAAATGTTCGGGCCGTGCGGCGTTGCCGTTCCGCGAGGTCCTGAAGGAGACATTCCGGAAGTGTCACAGTCTGTTGTTTTCAGGCCCGTCAGCCAAATGCTGCCCGCAACCGGGGAGGGGGCGGGTCAAGCCGTGACCGTAACGATGACCTGGGTCACGCGAGGCGACCGATGAGCGCTTCCATTTCCCGCTATCTCAAGGATTTCAGCACTCCCAAGGCCGACCTCAAGATGGTTCCGCCGCGGTACTTCCCGGACCTCGATGATGATTTTCCAGCCGACGGTGCTTTCGCGATGAAGCAGCAGGCCGAACCGCAGATCGATATCGAGGCGGAGCGCCGCGACGCATTCGCGCAAGGCCGTCGTGAGGCGGAAGCCGAGCAGCTTTCCTCACACGCAACGGAAATCGCCGCGCTGAACGAGCGCCACGCTGAAGAGCTGGAGGCTATGCGCGTGCGCTGCGAGAATGAGATCGCTGCGATGATCTACGATCGCTTTTCCGACATGGCGTCCCAACTTGCCACCATGCTTTCCGACCAGACGGCGCATGTTTTGGCGCCGGTGATGGACGAGGTGCTGCAGCGCAAATCCGTCGACGACTTGGCGCGCACCATCACGCAATCTGTCGGCGCCGGCGAGGGAGCCAGGATCACCGTGAAGGGGCCTCTGGCGCTGTTTGAGGCCCTGAAGCGTCGTCTCGATGATGAAACACTGATCTTCCGCCACCAGGAAACCACCGATATCGACCTTTCGGTTGAGTTCGACGATTCGATCCTGGTGACGCGAATGGCTGCCTGGGCGGACACCGTCAGGAAGGTGCTGGCATGAGCGAGAACGAGAACCATCACCACGGCAAGAACGAAATCATTATCGTCAAGCGTCATGGCGGCAACCATGACGGCCATCATGGCGGCGCCTGGAAAATCGCCTATGCCGACTTCATGACGGCGATGATGGCCTTCTTCCTCGTCATGTGGCTGATCAATGCGGCCAATCCGCAGACGAAGGCAGCACTTGCCTCCTATTTCAACCCTGTGCAACTGACCGATGCCAAGCCGTCCGAAAAGGGCGTCAAGCAACCGGCCAAGGACGCAAAGGGTGAAGAAGACCAGATGAAGTCCAAGGTCAACGGCACGGAGACGAGGACGGGCGGATCGGCCAAGAACGGCGACGACCTGACGGCGACGTCGGGTGAAGAGACGCAGTATTCCGACGCCGATTTCTTCGAGAACCCTTATTCGGTCATGTCGGAAATCGTCAATGAAACCGGTAGGCAGGCCAATATCAGTGCCAAGGGCGACGGCGGCGCGTCGACCTCCGGTCCTGCGACCGGCGCCGAAGGCGGTGAGGCCTATCGCGATCCGTTCGACCCGGATTTCTGGACGAAACAGGTCGAACTGCAGGACGCGGTAAAGGGCGGAGACAGCCTCGAAGCCAAGGCGGGAGACGGGCCGGCCGATGCGCCGACGGAGACTGCCTTGGCCGCACAAGCTCAGTCGGACGCGCCGACGAAAGATCAGGCCGATCAGCTGGAAAAGGCCACGTCGGCAAAACCGGATGAAAACGCCGCCAAGGCGCTGAAGGCTGAAATCGAGAAGGAAATCGGCGGGTCTGCCGGCAAGCTGGCTGAAGGATTGCTGGTGACGCCGACCGAGGGCGGGCTGCTTGTGACGATCAGCGAACAGGCAGACACGCCGATGTTCGGTGTCGGCTCGGCGGTGCCTGAGAGGGACATGGTCGTCGCCATGGAGAAGATCGGCAGACTCTTGTCCGCACGCGCGGGCGCGATCGCCATCCGCGGCCATACCGACGGGCGTCCCTTCAAGAAGGGCGTCTACGACAATTGGCGGCTCTCGTCCGATCGGGCCCAGAGCGCCTATTACATGCTGGTTCGCGGTGGTCTCTCCGAAAGCCGCGTCAGCCAGATCAGCGGCTTCGCGGACAAGCGCCTCCAGGTTCCGAAGGATCCGCTGGCGCCGGCCAACCGGCGTATCGAAATCCTGCTGCAGACAGATCAGGGCTGACCGCGATGCTGAAGGCGATCCGCAACCTCCTTCTTGGCGCCTGCGCCCTAGGGGGCCTTCCGGGCTTCGCGGCGCATGCCGGGGATCTGGAGGATCTGGCGCCCTACAAGATGCTGCGTTCTTTGCAGTATATCCAGGATTCGATCGTTCTTGGGGACCATTCCGCCGCCGAGATGCAGCGTTTCATGCTCGGTGCAATCGACAAGCGCCTGCGGGCTGCGGACCCATCCGTTTTTGATGATCCGCGAAATGTCGACGCAGCCTTCATCTATGCGATGAGCGGCGGCAATCCCGAGACCCTGGCCTACCTTGCGGACCGCGATATCGAAGGAAATTTCGACAGCCGCGTCGTCGATGCGCTGAGCCACTACCTTGCCGGCAAGGGCGGGCTTATGGTCGAGAATCTCGAGAAGGCCATTCCGGAATACCGGAACGCGCGTATCGGCCCCTATCTCTATCTGGTTCTCGGCAATGGCACCGCGCAGCAGGACCCTGCCGCGTCGATGAAATATTATGATTGGGCGCGGTTGACGTCGCCGGGCACGAATATTGAAGAAGCTGCCTTGCGGCGATCGATCGCGTTGGCGACTCGGGGCCGCATGCCGGACAAGGGATTTGCCTATTCCCTGTCCTACGCGCGGCGCTTCCTGACATCTCCCTATGCCAGCCAGTTCGCTGATGTCTTCGTCGAATTGGCGGTCGCAACCCACGGCGAAAGGACGGAAGGAAAAATCCAGGAAATTCTTGGTTTCATGGATAGACCCCGGCAGCGTGAAGTCTATCTGCGGATTGCCCGGCGCGCGGCAATCGGTGGCATGCAGGAGCTAGCGACACTTGCCTCAGAGCGCGCGCAAGCGCTTTCTGATACCGCTGATGCCGGTCCAAAGGCGCTGGCCGATCTCTATTCCGGGCTCGTCGGCGTTCCGTCCCAGGATATCCTTGAAGCGGTAAAGGGGATCAGCGCCATCCCTGACGCGGAGCTCTCTCCGCGTGACCGCGCGTTGCGCAACGCAGCGACGGTCGTCGCGCAGGAAGTATTGCGTGCGCCGGATCCAGAAAGCCTGACGCAAGCATCTGATTCTAATATCCCTCTTCAAATCACGACGGAAGAAGGCGGCCTGGAGACGGGCAGCGGCGAAAGCCCATTTGCAGCGCCCGCGTCCGGGGCGGCGTCGAGTGCTGCGCAATCTGAGAAGACACAGGAGATGGCGGCGTCGGAGGCGAGCCCTCCTGATCCGGTTCTCGATGCGTTTCTGAGCACAGGTCGCTCGAAACTCGACGAGATCGATTCTCTCCTGAAGGGGGAACACGAAAAATGACATTTGTGGACGACAGTCTTTCGGGCTCGGCCCCGATCCGCTCAACCAAGTCCGGCCCCAAGTCCGCCGGCAAGCAAAACGAAGCGGCTGCGGCGGGTCAGCGTTCGGCTTTCGAAAATGCCTTTGCCGATGCCGGCAAGAAAAAGCAGCCGATGATTTCGATCGGCGCAAAAACGGCGACGGAAACCGGCACGCAGGCGCCGACGACCGCTGTCATCACGACCGATGCCCTCTCCAACGGTGATACAGTCGCGCTCGAGCTGGACAACTCGCTGTCCGTGCCTGGTTCGGCAGGTGACGGTGAGATGCAGTCTGCGCCAAGCACCACCAATGCCGCTTTCGGTTCGGCGGCGATGCTGATGCCGCACACCGGGGAAGAACCAACCATCGAACCGGAGGCGTTCACGACTTCCGAGGGAAAAGGCCGCCTTCTGGCGTCCATCGGTCTCGCCAATCTTGGCTCGGATGCGACAGCCGAAGCGGGCCAGATTCCGGACGAGCGGGCTGGCGACAAGATCAAGGGCCACTTGAAGGATCAGAAGCTTTCGAAACAGAGCTTTTCCGGGGCCTCGGACAAGGAGTTGCAGCCGAATTCGCAAGGCGCGGCCGATGCTGCGATGAACACGGCGCCCGCCGATGTCAGCCATCTGCTCGCGCTCCTTGGTGCCGCGCAGAAGCCGACGGATGCCGGTACGGTGCCGGCAGAAACGACCCCGGTCCTGTCCGAGTTCCAGGCACTGGCAGAGAGCGCCGGCAAGGCCAAGGCCGGTTCGAAGGATGCCGCAGCGGCGAAAGCGTCGGCCCGCTCGGCGACTGATGCAAGTGCTGTCGACAACGCCACGCAGGCGGGGTCCGGTCAGCTATTCCGTTTCGCCCGCGCCGATGGCAAGGGCCAGGCGGTATCCATGAGCCTCGCCTCGGATAGTGACAAGGGAGTTGTGACGAAGGATGCCGGCCCCGCGTCCACGACAGGTGCCAAGGCAGAAACCGTGACCGTTGTTGAAGCGCGCCGCTATCTCGGGCTAGCGCCTACCAGCAACGCGTCTACGGTAACGAGCCAGATCGCCGGCAATCGCGAATGGGCGAACGCACTCCAGCCGAGCTCGGCGGTTTCGGCTGAGTTGACGGAGGCTTCTACCGGCAAGGTTCTCAATACGCTGAAGATCCAGATGCATCCGATCGACCTGGGCACCGTGACGGCCACGTTGCGGCTCAAGGACGACGAATTGCACGTTGAACTGAAGGTGGAGACGGGCGACGCCTTCCGGCAGTTGAGCGACGATCAGGGTGCCATAGTGAAGGCGCTTCGCGCGCAAGGGTTCGCGGTCGATCAGGTTAGCATCGTCTTCAATGCCTCGGATGCCTCCAGCGGCAACAATACACAGCAGCAGCCGCAGCCCCAGACGGGTCAGCAGGACCGGGAAGCGGCCGGAGGCGGCCCCGCCCAGGACAGGGGCGAGCGCGATAATAGTGGTGGCGAGCAGCACGACAGCGGAAGGTGGACGAGGAATGAAGGTACGAGCAATGCGTCTACTGGTGCTGAGCTTAACCGGACTGGTGACGTCTATATGTAGTGCGCAGGCAAACACCGGGATCTGTGAAAGCGAGATCACGGCGGCCGCAGCGAAATACCAGATTCCGGCAGGCATTCTTTATTCCGTCGGTCTGACGGAAACCGGCCGCAAGGGATCGCTCCAGCCTTACGCCATGAACATCGAGGGTAAGGCCTTTTTTGCCAACAGCGCGGACGAGGTGTTGCAGCGATTTGCTGCAGCCCGCGCGCAAGGAGCAAAGCTGATCGACCTCGGCTGCATGCAGATCAACTACCATTTCCACGGCGAAAATTTCGCCTCGCCCAACGAGATGCTGAACCCGAAAAAGAACGTCGAATACGCCGCCCGCTTCTTGGCCAATCTCCATGCAAGGCATGAGACCTGGACGATGGCCGTTGCCCGCTATCATGCCGGCCCCAACAATGACCCCGCGCAGAAAAAATATGTCTGCCGCGTAATCGCCAATCTGGTTGCTACAGGCTATGGAAAATGGACGTCAAACGCGTCGAATTTTTGCCAATAATACAACTTTCAGGAGATTTATTTCGGCGCTTTTCTGCGCCGGGCAATTGCGTCAACATTGCGTTCGAAAAATGACCGCAAACGCTTTCTTAATGAGGCGTTAACGTTTCCCCATAATTTTTAGTGGCCCGCTTTGATGTACGTACTACATATAGATCAAATCGGTACAGAAATCTTAATCTAGTATTAATTTCAGCCAGTAACTTCCCATAGTTGTTCATGAATCCGACGATTCGTATCTGTTGTTCCATCGAGGCACCATACTGATTCGGAGGCGGACGAATGATCGTAGTGGTTGATGAGCGTGAGCTCGTGAAAGACGGATATACTTCACTGTTTGGACGGGAGGGCGTGCCCTCCACGGGGTTCCATCCAAGCGAATTTGGCGATTGGGTTTCAACGGCGGCCGACACCGATATCGACGCCGTCGAGGCGTTTCTGATCGGCCAGGGCGAGAAGTCGATGAGCCTGCCCCGGGCCATCCGGGACCGGTCTACGGCGCCGGTCATCGCCATCAGCGATTCTCCCTCGCTCGAAACGACATTGGCGTTCTTCGACTGTGGCGTCGATGACGTGGTGCGCAAGCCGGTTCATCCCCGGGAAATTCTTGCCCGGGCAGCGGCCATCCGCCGCCGTCTCAAGGCCTTGGCGAACTACACCGACATTGGCCCGATCCGGGTTTTCTCCGACGGCCGGGACCCGGAAGTGCATAACGAAGTTTTCGCCCTGCCGCGCCGCGAGCGCCGCATTCTCGAATATCTGGTCTCCAACCGCGGACGGCGGGTGTCCAAGACCCAGATATTCAATGCCATCTACGGCATCTTCGATGAGGACGTCGAAGAGAACGTCGTTGAAAGTCACATCAGCAAACTGCGCAAGAAACTGCGCAAGCGCCTCGGCTTCGATCCGATCGATTCCAAGCGTTTCCTCGGCTACTGCATCGACTGGAGCTGACGACTGTCGTGACGGTGGTTTCGGATGTGGCGGCATCCGATCCGGTCTCTCAAGACAGGTTCACGCAAGGCCCACTTCCTAGAGTTGCCATAACGACGAAAACGAGGATCGGACATGAGTCTTTTCGGAATGATGCGAACCGGTAGTTCCGGGATGAATGCTCAGGCAAACCGCCTGAGCACCGTCTCTGAGAACATCGCCAATGCCAATACGACCGGTTATAAACGGGCATCGACGGAATTCTCGTCCCTGATCCTGCCGTCGAGCAACGGCGCCTACAACTCCGGCGGCGTTGAAACGAAAGTTCGCTACAGCATTTCCGAGCAGGGCCCGACGACCTTCACGACGTCCGGCACGGATATGGCCATCAACGGCGGCGGCTTCTTCATCGTTTCGGGCGAGAACGGCTCGAACTTCCTCACTCGCGCCGGCGCCTTCGTTTCGGACGGTGACGGCAATCTGGTGAATTCCGCCGGCTACACTCTGATGGGTTACGAGTATGAAGAAGGCGTCGACCCGACTGTCGTCGTTAACGGCTTCGACGGTTTGACGAAGGTCAATCTTTCGTCCGACGGCCTGATCGCCTCTGGCTCCGCCGCGGGTTCCATGGGTGCCAACCTCAACTCGGCGGACGTAGTCGGCGTAACGGCTGCGTCGACCACGTCGCTCAGCGTCTTCGACAGCCAGGGCAATGCGCGTCTGCTTGATTTTACCTACACAAAAACCGCCGACAACACGTGGACGCTGGACGTGGTAGATCGCGAAACCGCAGCGTCGCTCGGCACCGCAAATCTCGAATTTAACGCCGACGGCAGCCTGGCGGCCACCTCCGACACCTCCGTAACGACGACTGCGATAACCGGTATACCAGGTACAGGCGCCGACCTGGCGTCGCTGACCATCGACCTCACCAAGACCACGCAGCTCGGTTACAAGTTCAATCCGGATGGCGGCTCCATTGACGGCAACGCGCCGAGCAAGGTGACGGGCTTCCAGATCGACGATCAAGGCATTGTCTACGTCCAGTACGAGAACGGCGACCTCGATCCGCGTTACCGCGTGGCGCTTGCAAACGTCGAGAGCCCCGACAACCTCGTCCCCCAGTCGGGCAACGTCTATTCGCAGGGTGTGGATTCGGGCGTCATCGTCACCGGTTTTGCCGGTTCCGGTGATTTCGGCAGCATCCAGTCGGGCGCGCTCGAAGGCTCTAACGTCGATATCGCCAACGAACTGACGGCGATGATCGAATCCCAGCGCAGCTACACGGCGAACTCGAAGGTGTTCCAGACCGGCGCCGACCTGCTCGACGTTCTCGTGAACCTGAAGCGGTAATTGAAAGTACAGGCTCAGCCATGTCTCTGTCATCTGCGATAAACACCGCAAATTCGATCTTCAGCAACACGGCGCAGCAGACCGCGATCGTGTCGAAGAACATCGCAAATGCCAGCAATTCGGATTATTCGCGGCGGTTGGCGATGCTCGGCTCCAGTCTGAACGGAGCGCAGGTCGTCTCCATTCAGCGGGCGCAGAATGACGCGTTGCTCAAGCAGAACATTGTCAGCATCTCCCAGGCTTCCGCACAGGGCACGCTCTTTGCGGGCCTGGAGACGCTGAAATCGTCTCTCGGCGGTAATGACTACGAAACGTCGCCTTCCACCTATCTGGCGGCGTTTCGCGACAGCCTGCAGACATTCGCTTCGACACCTGGCAACACGACGATAGCGGCGACGCTGGTATCGGATGCAAACGACCTGGCGAACTCGCTCAACAAGACCTCGACCGCGGTCCAGGATCTGCGAGTGGAGGCCGACAAGGAAATCGCGTCCTCCGTCAATACCCTGAACGGTTTGCTGGCCGATTTCGAAAATGCCAACAACGGCGTCCTGACGGCAACGGCGTCGGGAGCTGACGCCAGCGATGCGCTTGACCAGCGCGACAAGATCCTGCGGCAGATTTCCGAAATCGTCGGTATCTCCACGGTGACGCGGTCGAACAACGACACCGTTATCTACACCTCGGACGGCACGGTTCTCTTTGAAAATACGCCCCGCAAGGTGACCTTCGCGGCCACTTCCGGCTTCGGTGCAACGACGATTGGCCAGCCCATCTATGTCGATGGTGTGCCGGTGGCAGCCGGTACGGGCGGAAACACCTCCGGCGAGGGAAAGCTGTCTGCGCTCCTGCAGTTGCGTGACGAGATCGCCCCGAAGTTCCAGTCACAACTGGATGAGGTTGCGCGTGGACTGGTAGAACTGTTCAAGGAAGACGACGGCATTACCACCTTGCCCGGTCTGTTCACCTGGACGCCAACAACGCCGCCGGCGACGGTGCCTGCCGCGGGAACAGTTGAACCAGGCATCGCCGCAACGCTGCAGGTCAACTCGCTGGCGCAGTCAGACCCGCTGCTCGTTCGAGATGGCGGCTTCAACGGTGCGACTTACATCAAGAACACCGACGGCCACTCGGGCTATTCGGATCTTCTCGACAGCTATGTGACTGCCATGGACGGCAACCTTGCTTTCGACACGACGACGGGTCTTGACGGCAGCAGCACCATTCTGGATTTCGCTACTGCGTCTGTCGGTTGGCTCGAAGACCTGCGCAGCAGCGCTTCCACGGCGAACGACAACAAGTCGGCGTTGTTGTCGCGCACCCAGGAAGCATTGGGCAATGAGACCGGGGTCAGCATGGACGAGGAGCTCTCGCTGCTGCTCGACCTCGAACAATCTTATAAAGCGTCGGCCAAATTGGTCAGTACCGTGGACGCCATGATGGCGGCCCTTCTGGCAGCTGTGAGGTAATCATGAAGACGTCCTTCGTTTCGAACCTGGCCGTCCAAAATGCGATGCGGCTGACGATTCAGCAGTCGCAGGCGGAAGTGATCAAGTTACAGGCGGAAGTCACGACCGGCCGCCACGCCGACGTCGGCGTCGCACTCGGCGGCACAACCTCGCGCTCCCTCGACCTCCAGCGCGAAATGGCGCGGATGAAGACGCTGACCAGCACCAACGCCGTTGTCACGCAACGCCTTGCCGCGTCACAGGAAGCGCTTGAGACGGTCGCTGACGCGGCGCAGTCGGTCAACAAGGTGCTGATCAGTCTGAGTGGAACCGAAGCGGCCGACCAGTTGGCGATCGCCAAGAGCGAGGTCACCAATGCGCTTTCGATTTTCACGGGAGCGGTGAACACCTCCTTCAACGGCGAGTTCCTGTTCTCCGGTATCAATTCCGACGTCAAACCGGTTGCCGATTACAATGATCCGGCCGTGTCGGCGGCAAAGACGACGTTCGATACCGAGCTCTCGGGCTACATGACGGCAAACGGCATTGCCTCGATGAGAGATTTCACCGCGTCGCAGATGGATGATTTCCTCACCAATACTCTAGAGCCTCTGTATATGGGAACGCAGTGGACGACGGATTGGTCCCAGGCATCCGACCAGGCCATGACGAGCCGCATCTCGACTTCGGAAGTCGTGGCGAGTTCGACAACCGCCAACTCCAAAGGCATGCGCAAGTTCGCGCTGGCAAGCGTCATCGCCTCTGAACTGCTCGCCGCGGATGTCAGTTCGACGGTTCGCTCCACCGTCAGCACCGCTGCGATGGGCTATATCGGCGAGGCCATTTCCGGGATCGACGCGCAACGCAGCGATCTCGGTATTTCCGAAGCGCGGGTGGAGAAGGCCAACACTTCGCTCGCAGCACAGATCGAACTGGTGACGACGCATATTTCCGATCTTGAGGGGATCGATAGCTACGAGGCGTCGACGCGTATGAACACGCTGCTGACCCAGATCGAGACTTCTTACACGCTTACCTCACGGCTTCAGCAGTTGAGCTTGATCAATTTCCTCTGATGCGGTGAGGGCCAGGACAAACATGAGGGATGTCTGAATGTATCAGTTTTCATACGCCGAGATCATGGAGGACGGCGTCGCCGACTCCAAGGATCGCGAACGGCAGGTGCTCGACCGCTCGATTGCGCTGCTTGCAGCCGCAAAACAGCAGAAAGGGTACTCGAGGGAGGCCATCGAGGCGATTTACTACACGCGGCGGGTCTGGATCCGGTTCATCGAGGATCTTCGCGCGTCGGACAATCAGCTGAACGACGAACTGCGCGCCAACCTTATTTCCATCGCCATCTGGATTCTGGGCGAAACGGAAAAGATTCGCAAACGCGAATCCTCCAATTTCCAGGGCATCATAGACATCACAACCATCATCAGGGATGGACTCAAATGAAAAGCACACTGCGTATCTCGCTGAAATCGGGCGAACGGATTTTTGTCAACGGGGCGGTGTTGCGTGTCGACCGCAAGGTTGCGGTCGAATTCCTGAACGACGTGACCTTCCTGCTCGAAAACCACGTTCTGCAGCCGGAAGATGCCACGACGCCGCTGAAACAGCTCTATTTCATTGCCCAGATGATCCTGATCAATCCGGAAGGTGCCGAGCAATCGACCAACATGTTCCGCAAGTCGGTGGTCATGCTTCTGAACTGCTTCAAAAACGAAGACGTCGTGGCGGAACTGAAACGCGTTGACGGCATGGTGACGCAAGGCCGGGCCTTCGACGCCCTGAAGGCGATCCGTGGCCTCTATGCCATCGAGGATCGTATCCTCAACGACCAGGAAATCGCCCCGGCAACGATCGAACAGATTCGCAAGGAGATAGCACCATGGCGGTAAGCGGCGTAACGGCAACCACCACCACTGCATCAACGACGACGTCGAGTTCGACCACGGACGCGGCTTCTGCCAGCCTGAACTACGACAGCTTCCTGAAGCTGCTCGTGGCGCAGATGAAGAATCAGGATCCGACCGAGCCGATGGATTCCAGCGAGCAGATGGCCCAGCTCGCGACCTTCTCGCAGGTGGAACAGACGATCAAGACCAACACCAATCTTGAAAGCCTTCTGCAGCGTACCTCGCTCAGCGAAGCCAATGCGGTTATCGGCAAGACGGTGACGAGCGCCGACGGCAAGACGACTGGTGTCGTCAAGGAAGTAAAGTTATACTCGGATGGAATCATCGCGGTGCTTGATACCGGCAAGGAGCTTGCCGTAGGCCCGGGTGTTACCGTGAAGTGACAGCTGATGAATGAGGCGGATGCCCTTGATATAGTGCAGGCGGCGATCTGGACGGTCGTCGTCGCTTCCGGGCCCGCCGTTCTCGCCGCCATGGTCGTTGGTGTCGTCATCGCGTTCATTCAGGCGCTGACCCAGGTGCAGGAAATGACCCTGACCTTTGTGCCGAAAATCCTCGCCGTCCTGGTGACGGTTGCACTTTCGGCCTCCTTTGTCGGTTCGCAGATTTCCATCTTCACCGACATTGTCTTCTCCCGCATCCAAAGCGGCTTCTGACGCGCCGCTGGCCCGGCAAAACAGACATCACGAAAAACGTCCTTGTGCTTGTCTCCTTCATCTATGCCACCTTCGCGCAAGTTTGGCGCGTTAGGGCTGTTGCCAGTATGGGCAGCAGGTATGAACGCTGCCTGCCTCTCATGAAGAGACGGAATATCCGATGGCAACACCTCCCGCCCTAGTCATCCCGAAGGTCGCACCGAAGGGCCGTGATATCGGCTTTGCGCTCGGCATCGTGATGATCCTGTCGATCCTCTTCCTGCCCATTCCACCCTTTCTGATCGACATCGGGCTGGCCTTCTCCATCGCATTCTCGGTCCTCATCCTGATGGTGGCGTTGTGGATTCAGCGGCCTCTGGATTTCTCGTCCTTTCCGGTCATTCTTCTGATCTCCACGATGACCCGTCTATCGCTCAACATCGCGACGACGCGCGTCATACTTTCGCATGGGCACGAAGGACACGACGCAGCCGGCGGCGTCATTGCCGGTTTCGCCGAGCTCGTCATGGGCGGCGATTTCGTCATCGGTCTGATCGTCTTTCTGATCCTGATCACCGTGAACTTCATCGTCATCACCAAGGGCGCGACGCGTATCGCCGAAGTCGGCGCCCGCTTCACTCTCGATGCCATTCCCGGCAAGCAGATGTCGATCGACGCGGACCTCTCCGCCGGCCTGATCGACGAGAAGGAAGCACAACGGCGCCGGCGTGAACTGGAAGAGGAAAGCTCGTTCTTCGGTTCGATGGACGGTGCCTCGAAGTTCGTGCGTGGCGATGCGATCGCCGGATTGCTGATCACGGCTATCAACGTCTTCGGCGGCATCATCATCGGCTATGCCCGCCACGACATGTCGATCGGCGAGGCCGCCGATGTCTTCGTCAAGCTCTCGGTCGGTGATGGTCTGGTGTCGCAGATCCCGGCGCTGATCGTGTCGCTGGCTGCCGGTCTGCTTGTGTCGCGCGGCGGCACTGCCGGATCGACGGACCAGGCGGTCGTCAACCAGCTCGGTGGCTATCCGCGCGCGCTCATGGTGGCGGCCGGCCTGATCCTGATGCTGGCCATGATGCCGGGTCTTCCCTTCATTCCTTTTGCCTTCCTCGGCGGCGGCATGGCCTTCCTCGGCTGGATGATCCCACGTCAGCTCGAAGCGGCCAACAAGCTGAAGCGCGAGCAGGATCAGCAGACTGCTCAGCAGAAGACCGACAGCGAGAAGGACTCGGTCAAATCGGTCCTCAAGACGGCGGAAATCGAGCTTCTGCTCGGCAAGCAGGTCTCTACCCGGCTTCTCGGCGCCCATCAGGAGCTGGCCTTCCGCGTCGGCAAGATGCGCCGCAAGTTCGCCGGCCAGTACGGCCTCATCGTTCCTGAAATCAAGGTGTCGGACGACATCAGCATTCACGACAAAGCCTATCATATCCGCATCCACGGAACGACGATCGCCTCGAACACGGTCCGTGTCGGCGAAGTTCTCGTCGTGACCGGCGGCGGCCGCAAGCCGAGCGTTCCGGGTGACGATATCCGCGAACCCGCATTCGGCATGCCGGCGGTGTCGATCCTCGAAACCTTCACCGAAGACCTGAAGCGCGAAGGCTTCCACCCGATCGACAACGTCTCGGTGGTGCTGACGCATCTGTCCGAAGTCATCCGCAACAACCTGCCGCAGCTTTTGTCCTACAAGGACGTGAAGATCCTGATCGAGCGCCTCGATCCGGAATATCGCAAGCTGGCGGACGAAATCTGCACCTCGCACATGTCCTATTCGGGTCTGCAGGCCGTGCTTAAGCTGCTGCTTGCCGAACGCGTCTCGATCCGCAACCTGCATCTGATCCTGGAAGCGGTCGCCGAACTCGCCCCGCATGTGAGGAAGACCGAGCAGATCGTCGAGCATGTCCGCGTGCGTATGTCGCAGCAGCTTTGCGGCGATCTTGCCGACAACGGCACATTGCGCGTCCTGCGTCTCGGCAACAAGTGGGACATGGTCTTTCATCAGGCGCTGAAGCGCGACGCCAAGGGCGACATCGTCGAATTCGACATCGACCCGCGTCATTTGGAAGAGTTCAGCGAGCAGGCGACCAGGGTTATCCGTGAACATCTCGACCGCGGTATGCCGTTCGTGCTGGTAAGTTCGCCCGAATCCCGTTCTTATGTGCGCATGATCATCGAGCGCCTGTTCGCCACATTGCCGGTCCTCAGCCACGTCGAGCTTGCCAAGGGTCTCGAGATAAAGATCATTGGCGCGATCTCATGATCTCCGATCCTGAAGGCACGGTGCTGGCGCTTTTTGCCGCATTCTGCCGGATCGGCGCGTGCATCATGGTCATGCCGGGGTTCTCGACGGCACGTGTCCCGGTCCAGATTCGACTCTTCGTGGCCGTGGCGATTTCGATGGCGGTGCTGCCGATCATGTGGAACGAGATCTATCCGCAGATTTCCGGCAAGGGGCATACCTATATCTACATCATCGCCACCGAAACGGTGGTCGGCACCGTCATTGGCCTGATCGCGCGCTACTATGTGCTCGGCTTACAGTTCGCAGGCACCGTCATCACCATGATGATCGGGTTTAACGCGCCGCCGACTGCCGACGTTCTCGAAGATACGGCCGAGAACCAGCTGACCAACATGATCAGCTTTGCCGGCCTGATGGTCCTCTTCATGCTCGATTTCCATCACGTCATTCTGTCGAGCATCGTCGATTCCTACAAGGTGATGCCGCTTGGAGGCGGCTTTGACCCGCAGGGCGTGCTGATCACGCTCACCAACGCGCTCGAAACGACGTTTTACATCATGCTGCGGTTGGCGAGCCCCTTCATCATCTATGGCCTGCTTTTCAACGTCGCCATCGGCATGGTCAACAAGCTGGCGCCGCAGATGCCGCTGTATTTCATCTCGCTTCCCTATCTGATCTTGGGCGGCATGTTCCTTCTCTATCTCGGTATCGCCGCGATGCTGCGCCTGTTCGCCGACGGCTTTGCGCCGGTGATGCAAGCGGGCTGACGACACATGAAGAGCCGTTCTGAAAAACTGAAGCGCCTCGTTGCCGTGCAGCGGCACCTCGAACAGATGGCTGAAAGCGAACTGGCCGAAACCGCCAGGCAGCGAAGCGACCTTGCCGAAACCATCGACGTCGTCGCCGACGCCATGGGCTCGGCAAGCCCGCTGCATGCGATGTTCTCCGGGCACTATGCCTCGCAGCTTGGGCGCCTTGCCCAGAAGGACCAGATGCTCCTTGGCATCCAGCAAGGCCACGAGACCCGCGTCATAAAGGAGCGCGCAAAGGGCGACCGGCTGGAGGAAAACATGAAGGAAGCGCGCGTTCTCGAAGATCGCATCGAGGCCGACGATGCCATTTACGATCTCGTCGATCAGCACGTGATGGGCAAGCCACCAGCTTCCGGTAAGGTTGACCGGTCATAGTGCGGCTTCAGGATCGGCCGCTTCTGGGTCCGAACCCATTGTTTAAACTGCTGAATTTATGGAGTTATCGCCGGTGTCCCCTCGGGCACCGCTAGCTCCGTGACCGAGAGGACACCGCATGGCCATTTCTCCTCCAAGCGACCTGGTTTTGGATGTCATGCGTGCCGCCGATCCGGCCGAGGTGCAGGAGGCGCAGGCACGGCTAAAGGCCAATCGCGCCGCCTTCCAGGCAACAAGCCTTGCCGATAACGGAGCCGGCTTTGCCAATACGGTTGCAGTTCTGAACCAGGACAGCCCGTCCAACAGTCTTGGCGACATCAACAATCGTGCCGAGGCCAAGAAGATCCCGGAAAGCTATCGTAAGTTCGAAGCGATGGTGTTGCAGAACTTCGTGAAATCGATGCTGCCCGCCGAAAGCGAAGAGGTTTACGGCAAGGGCACGTCCGGCGACATGTGGAAGAGCATGATGGCCGAGCAGATCGGCAACGTCATGGCGCAAGGCGACGGCGTCGGCATTGCCCGGAGCATGGTAACCGACCGGATCGTCGGTTCGGATGGACCGGATCGGGTGAACGCTTCGCTCGACGGCAACGACAGCAATGTCGCGCTCAGCATGGTGCAGGAATACGAGCGCAAGGCCGTCGCCAAGTTCATGGAAACCGGCGACACGAACGACCAAGGCTAAAGCCAATCCGCGCACATTGCCCGGGTTGACCTGACAGATAAAGTTTCGCGCAGCCATTACGACAAACACAGGACCCACGTGATGCCGGCGCCAACGGGAGCGAAATGATGGAAGTTGCAGCATCGAGTGACGTGCGTATCCAGAACGTGCTGGGTCGTCTCGAAATGATCCTCGACAACGAGAACAACCGGATCGGCGTCGATCCGAGCTTCGATCTGAAGGCATCGAATGCGCGCAAGAGCCGCTGCCTATACGAACTGACGATGCTGCATCGCGACGCCTCGCCGAGCGAGATTTCACCCTCCTTCGTTTCCCAGACCCGCCACATCAAATCCAAGCTGATGGCAAATTCGCAGAAGGTGAACGCGCATATGGAAGCGTGCCGGTCGGTGGTGGAAATCCTCAAGACCGCCGTGCAGGACGCCGATGCGGACGGCATCTATTCGGAGCAGCAGTTCCGGTACGGCGATTTCTGATGCTGAAGCTCGTTTTCACCGGGGTCTGGGTCTGCGCGGTGGCGCTCGGATCCGTCTATTTCTCGATCCAGCATGCTTCGGCGCCGGTGGAATCGGATGCGGAGACGGAACGCCGCGCATTGCAGCAATATGTTCCCGGTGAACTTATTACGGTCCCGGTGATCACCGACGGCGCGGTGCAGGGCTATTTCCTGACGAAGCTGTCCTTCGCCGTCGACAAGAACAAGATCAAGCACTTGGACGTGCCGCTCAAGGAGACTGTCACCAACGCGCTTTTTGATATTCTCGTCGGCCGGAAGTTGATCAACGTCGCTGACAACAACAGTTTCGACCTCGCGAACTTCAAGACTGCGGTCAAGGAAGGCCTGAACAAGGACATGCACGACGAAGTGATCTTCGACGTCCTTGTCGAGCAACTGGAATATCTGTCGAAGGCGGATGTCGCCCGGATTGCCAAGGGTGCGAACCAGCCGCAGCAAAAGCCTGTGGCGATAATCGACAAGAACGGCGAAACTGCCCACGACGAGATCCCGGAAGCCGAAAGGCGCGCTGCGGCCGCGGCGCATTGAGATCGTCGGCGTCGCTCAGTTCTTTTCCGGGTTGCGGTACTGCTCGTTGACCAAGCCGACTTCCATCATCAGCCGGCCCCACGCCACGTAAAAATGGTAGAGCCCCGCCGACGGCAGCTGGGTTAATCGCCAGAGTGAAAAGCCGCGAAACGGCGAGGCCGCAAGCAGCGCCAAAGATTTGACGATCGTCTTCAGGCGACCGGCAAGCCCCGGCGCGGCGCGATGTTCGAGCAGCGCCGAGATCGCGCCGTTCCTCAGGCTTCGCGCCTTGATCCAGGACATTTCCGTCCGCCGCGCCGGGATCGTCTCGGCAACCCAGGCCTCCGCCGCCCAGGCGAATGTGAAACCTTTCGCCTCGCAGCGGCGATAAAAGTCGCTGTCTCCTCCGCCGATGAAATTGAATACCGGATCAAGGAACGGCCGTGGCATGGCGTCGAGCACGGGCCGCGTGATCAATACGTTGCCGGAGGAATAAAGGATCGGGACAGGACCGGTTGTGTCGTAATGAGGCATGAAGACGGGATGACGCTTCTGATCGTTGCGGCCTTGATCTTCGAAATCGGGCAGTTGTGGTCCACCCACGAGGTCCGCCCTTGTCTGTCTGTGTACCGATATGAGACTGTCGAGCCAATCGGGCGCCGCAATCTCGTCGTCATCGATGACGGCGATAGCATGAAGATTGGGGTAGGTGGCGAGCGCCATTGACCAGCCGGCATTATAGGCGTGGCAATTTCCGCGCTGATGGGCGACGACCACGAGGGCGTTGATCCGGTGGTCGGCAAAAAACGCTTTCGCGGCTTCAGCACCTTCAAGGCCGTCCGCGTCATTCTCCATCACCACGATCGCAAAGGGGCCGCCAGGCTCCTGTGAAGCCACGGTTTTCAGGGTTTTCAGCAGATGTTCGGGCCGCCGAAATGTCGGCAGGGTGACGACGAACTCGACGCTTTCCGCCGCATCGACCCTCGTCTGGTAGAACACAGTCACATCCGGGGGAGGCGGGGTCATGGTGGGAACCTGTTGAAGGCGACGCTCGGAAAAACACTAAAGCAAATCTTCCTAAACAGATACTAAATTTCCAATTTCGCTTTTGAATGAATGATTTAAAGGTCATTTCACGCCGCGTTGCTACAGTCCGGATAGTTGTTCTCAAGTCTCGCGTGGCAGCATGCATCTGGTTTTGGTTTCCTCTCTGGTGCCGGTGGAGAACCCTTCATCGGGGTTCGACATTGCCAATCGTGCCGTTCTCGACGGCCTGCGCGCGCTTGGGCACCGGGTAAGCGTTATCGGCTATCTGCAGCCGGGCCAAAGCGTGGCAGCGGATGGCGACACGTATCTCCTGGGAGAGCTTGAAGTTGCCAACGCAAAGGTTGGCGCCGCGACGAAAATTCACTGGCTGGCAACGGCTCTTCTCCATCGCACGACCCTCTCTTCGGCAAAGATGCTGAAGGCCGGTCGCCGGCACGTCGAAACGCTGTTGCAGGGCTTGCAGCCCTTCGACGGGATCATTCTCAACTCCGTGCAACTGCCGGGGGCGTTCGCGCCTGTGTTTCGGAAACATCCGACGATTTATGTCGCCCATAACGTCGAGGCCGATTCTGCGCTCGAAAATGCGGCGTCGGCGTCCGGATTGCTGGAACGGGTTCTGTTCAAGCGCGAGGCCGGCCTTCTGGAGCAGGTCGAGCGGCAACTCACGCAGGCCGCTTCGGCGATATGGTCTTTCGCCGAGGCCGACCGTTTCGGTTTCGGTTACGCGGTGTCGGACCGTGCCGCCGTCCTGCCGTTGGTGACGCGTTGGGAACTGCCGGAAAGCGGCGTGGAAGGGCTGCCGGAATACGACCTGGCGCTGATCGGCACCTGGAGCTGGAAGCCGAACCGAATTGGGCTTGACTGGTTCCTCTCCAAGGTCGTGCCGCACCTGCCAGCCGATATGGCCATCGGCATCGCCGGTCAGCTACCTGATACGCCCGCGATTTCTCATCCCGGTCTGCGTTTCCTCGGAATGGTGCCGAACGCTCGCGCCTTCGTCGAGGCCGGCGCAGTCGTCCCCTTGATCAGTCGCGGCGGCACGGGTGTCCAGCTGAAAACCATCGAGACCTTCGAGCTCGGCATGCCGAGCGTCGCCACGCGCGCCTCCCTGCGCGGAATCGGCGAGATTCCAGGCAACTGTTCAATCGCCGACGATCCAGTCGAATTCGCGCGGCTTTTGACCGAGAAGGTTGCGCAGGTCCGGGCCGGTAATCGCCAGCGCCTGTCGGGCGCAGCCTTCCATCGGGCGCAGAAAGCCAGGTTGCTCGAAACGCTCAAGCGGGGCCTTGCCGGTTTGGCAGTGCCCGTCACCGCTCCCGCTCCGCGTGTCTCCAAAGACCAGACCGCGCTGCCGCTGATGAAAGAGAAACTCAGAACATCACACGGATTTGCCGTGCATGAGGGAGGAAAATCCTGATGAATGTCTTCCCGGGCACATCGATTATTGCATCCCAGCGGATGATCCTCGACATGCCGGTCTGTGATTTCGGCTGGGCGGATGCTTTTGCTTTCGCCGACGAGATCGCGTCGCTGCCGATCGGGCAGACGGTCATCTCGTTCCTCAACGCCAACAATGCCAATCTGATGCTGTGCGATCCGGAATACCAGGCTGCCCTCAAGCGCCATATCGTCCTGCCCGATGGGTACGGAGTCGACATTGCCTCCTGGCTGTTTCATGGAAAGATATTTCCGGCCAATCTGAATGGCACGGACTTCGTGCCGGCACTGATGACCTATATGACGACGCCAAGGCGTGTTGCGATGATCGGCGCGCGCCCGGAGATTTTGAAGCGCGCGGCGGAGAATTTCCAAAAGCATTCGCCGTGGCACGAGTTCATCCCGGTCTCCGACGGCTTTTTCAGCGTGGCACAATCGGACGAGGTGATGGCAAGGGTCCGTGAGGTCAAGCCGGATATCCTTTTGATTGCGATGGGCAGCCCGAAGCAGGAGAAATGGATCGATCGCCACGTCGGACCCGGCCATGCGCGGTTGGTGATCAGTGTCGGCGCACTCTTTGATTTTATGGCCGAGGAAGTGCCGCGGGCCTCGGCGACCGTCCGGCGCCTGCGCCTGGAATGGTTGCACCGGCTGGTGCTTGAACCGCGCCGCCTCTGGCGCCGTTATCTCCTGGGAAATCCGCTATTCATGTACTACATTCTCCGCCACAAGCTGGGAGGGCGCGCGAAGACTTTGGAAGTCGGCGGGCACCGTGCCGAATCTCGATCGTTCTGACGGATATCATGATGCGCACCGCTGTCGTGACGGCCTCCTATGCCAATGATTTCGAGCGTTGCCGCCTGTTGTGCGAAAGCATGGACATGCGGCTGAAGGGCGATTGGGTTCATTATCTGCTTGTTGCCCCGTTTGACGTTGCCCTGTTTCGCCAGTTGGAAGGCTCTCGCCGGCAGGTCATCAGCGAGAGCGATCTTTTGCCCTGGTGGCTGCGGGCCGTGCCGGATCCGATGTCGGCGGGTCGCCGCAAGCTCTGGATCAGCCCCTACAGCCTTCCCTTGCGGGGTTGGCACGTGCAGCAGTTGCGCAGGCTTGCCCTGTGCCGTCACATCAAGGAAGAGACGATGCTCGCGGTCGATTCCGACGTGGTTTTCCTGCGTGACTTCGATCCCGCAAACCTCTGGAAGGGTGATCGGTTGACGCTTTACCGCCAGGACGGTGCAATCGGCGAGCGCATGCGCTCCGACCATCTCGAATGGCTTGCCCATTCCGACAGGCTGCTCGGCATCGGCCCCTTCAGCTTGCCCGCCAACGACTATATCAACACTCTGATTGCCTGGCGTACCGATAGCTGCCGGGCGCTGCTCGATCATGTCGAGGCGTTGCATGGCCGCGACTGGATCCGCACGATCATTCGCTCAAGGCAGTTTTCGGAATGCATGATCTACGGCCGCTTCGTCGATGACGTGTTGAAGGGCGAGGGGCACGTGGCCTCACCCGAGGGGCTCTGCCACGTCCTATGGTTCGACGACAGCTATGCGCGTGACATCAGCGGCCTCAGGTACTTCTTGGCGGACATGTCGCCGCATCACGTCGGCATCGGCGTGCAATCCTTCGTCGGGCACGATCTCGCCGACATCCGCAACATCGTTCTCGAACGCGCCGCTTGATCGTCCTTAGATCACCCGGCCGGCGTCGCCGCGCAGCGCGCTGTAGGTGAGCGCGAAAGACGCGCCATAGAGTGCCAGATATACGCCGTTGAGCAGGGGCGCCCAATTGGAGACATCGGTGCTGGCTGTGAACACCGCAGCGAGCAGGCCGACTTTCACCACGCCTGCAATCAACAGGTTGAACATCCGGCGCACGGTGCGGCCGATCGCATAGAGCAGTTCCGAGTGATACTCGACCAGATTGCGGAACGAGGGTACCAGAAGCACCGCCATCAGATAGGGGGCGGCCTCCGCGACGTTGTTTCCAAGTCCGCGCGGAAAAATCCAGAGGTAGATGGCCATGGCGGCTATTGCTATGAACGATATTGCCGAGACCAGGGTTTCGATCGTGATCCGCGTCCGCCAGGATGAGATCGTCCCGGGCGTGCGCATGATCTTCTGCACCAGCAGCGTGTTGAACGACCGAACGGGCAACGCCGTCAGATCGGCAAGCCGCATGATGATCGCATAGATCCCCGACACCTGGGGTCCGCCGATGGCAAGCACGGCGATCTTGTCGAATTCCGATTGGATGTAGAACAGCACCTCGGCGCCTGCGACCGAGACGGAATCCACCCAGCGGTGAATGTAGAGCTCCGGCCGCCAGCGAAGCCGCACCTTCGGAAAGAACCAGACAATGGCGATCAACAAGGCGACCCCGTTTGCCGCAAGATAAAACAACGACCACGCTTCGAGCGATGCCCAATGCGAGAATGAAAAGCCGAGCGCTGCGGCAGTGCGGATGCCGGTGCCGATTACCACCAGAAGCGCGGCGCGACCGAAGCGACCGAGGCCGTTGAGCACGATGGCAACCACCTCCAGCCCGCGCCAGCAGATGATTTCGGCGGCCACGAGGGCGAGGAAGATCCCAAGCGCCATGTCACGCGCGAACACGGCGTAGTAGATGGCAAGGGACAGAATTGCGATCAGGGGCAGGGAAAGTACGGCGCCAGCCACGAACCCGGCGGTGTAAGTGCCGACCAGCCGGGGCTTGACGGTGGCGACCCGGTAGAGCGGCGACATGAAGCCGAAAGCGAGCACGCGAGAGATCATGATACCGGCGGCGGACGCCGTCGCGAACAGGCCGAACTCGGCGACGGAAAGCCCGTTGGCGATGCAGATGAAATAGACGAGTGACAGCACGAGCCGGCCCGCCGAGCCTCCCGTCATGGAGAGATAGGCGTGGATGACGCTGCTGTGGCGCGCATAGAGTGTCTTGGCGAAATAGATCACGGGCGGGGTCCAGATGTGCTATCCCGTTTCTAACCGCTAAAGCTTAATGAGCAGTTTGAAGCGGCCGTTTTGCAGCACTTGCGGTGCGTCGCCAGACGGGTGTTAACGGTTTGTTTTCCATAAATACCTAAGCTCCGTTCACAATTCGTCCCCTTGCCCCATCGCGGGCGCTTGCAGGCTTTGATGTTCGATCCGGATGACAACAAACGGACTGTGGTTCGCCGCTCCCTGCTTGAGGTTTCCTCACGCGAAGGCCAGCCGGCGCGCCGTTCGAAACCGTCGCCCGCTGCGGCGCGTCCCGCACCTGCGCGCGGCGCTGCCGCTCTGCTGAACCGTCTCGGCAGCACTGCGGTCGACCAACAAATGGCGCAGTCCGGCAACATCAAACAGCCTTCGCTCCAGAAGGCAATGGAAGCGCCAAGGCGGACCGGCGCTGGACTTTCCGGCTGGTTCAAGCGCGATGATCGGAGCGCGGGACCGGCATCAGCGGCGGAAAAGCAGGCCACGACCGGCGTATATTCCTCGCCGGCGGTCCCTGCCTCGTTCGAAGTGCGACCAGACGGACAGGATCGTCCTCTGATCGATGTTGCCACGATCCTGAGCTCCGTCTGGCAGCTCCGCAAGGTTGTCATGGCATTGACCGTTGTCGGTGCCATCGGCGGTGTGCTGCTCGCCATGTCGACGCCCAGCGTCTATGTGTCGGAGAGCAAGCTCTACGTCGATCCGCGCGAGGTGCGGTTGACGGATTCGGACCTGTCCAAGGAAAGCCTGGCGACCGAGGCAATTCTTGCGCTGGTCGATAGCCAACTCGAAGTGCTGCGATCGCGCACGGTTCTGGAAAAGGTTGCCATTGACCTGGGTCTCGACCGCGATTCGGAATTCGGCGGCAATTCCGCGCGCACGGGCGGCCTGGCAGCCGGGATCGATGTCATCCGCGAGATCGTTTCGCCCGGCAAGGGAAAGCCGGCGCCGGCATCGGGTGTCAATCCGCGCACGCTCGCAAAATTGAGCGAAGCCGTCAGCGTGTCGCGTGATCCGAAGACCTTCATCGTCACCGTCGAGGTGCAGACCCGCGATCCGGCAAAATCGGCGCTCATCGCCAATCGTCTTGTCTCGACATTTCTCGCCGAAGAGCAGGCGGCCCAGTCCGGTTTCTTCCAGCAGACCACGGCGGCGCTCGACAGCCGGCTGGCTGATCTGCGCAAGGAACTGGAAATTGCTGAAAACGCGGTCGAAAGATACAAGTCCGACAACGATATCGTCGACGCTGATGGCAAATTGATTTCCGACAAGCAGCTTCTTGCCCTCAATGATCAGGTTGCCGCCGTGCGCAACCGCATTGCCGAAGCCAGGGCCAAAGCAGCTGTCGCCACCAAGACCCGGTTGAACGATGTGCTCAGCGGCGCATTTCCGGAAGAATTGAGCTCTGTCACCCTGCAGGAGTTGCGCAAGCAATATTCGCTGGCGCGCGCGCAATTGGGCGCACTCGGCGCGAGCCTTGGGCCCCGCCATCCCCAGAGGCTGGCGGCCGTCCAGTCGCTTGAGGTTGCGCGTTCGGAAATCGGCAACGAGCTTCGCCGCATCGAGGCAACGGCGCAGACCGAATTGCAGCGGGCGGTCCGCACCGAGAAGGACCTTGTCCAGCAGTTGGCGGTTCGCAAGGCGCAGCACGTCAATTCGTCGGCCAGCTTCATCGAATTGCGCGAATTGCAGCGCAAGGCAAACGCGACCCGAACCATCTATGAATCCTTCCTGAAGCGGGCAAGCGAAACCGGCCAGGAGGAAAAGCTGACCTCGAAGAATATTCGGGTGATCTCCCAAGCGGAGCCGCCGCTCCAGGCCAGAGGTCCGTCGCGCAAGCTGATCGCAATCGGCGGATTGATTGCGGGCTTCATGGCAGGCGTTGGACTGGGCATCGCGCTCGGTGCCTACCGGAGCCTGAAGGACCTATTGCGGCGGTCGAGCCAACCGGCGGGTGCTGATCCGCGGCGCGATCCGTCGGGGCAGGGTGATCATTCGGACAGCCCCGGATTGTCGGGATACTTTGAAGAGTCCCCGCCAGCGGAACACCGGACGTGGATGCCGTCGGCGCATCATGCGGCTGCCGCGGCGGCGGCGCTCTCGGCGGTACCCGCGCGCCGCGATGTCGCACCACCCAATCTGAATCAGGGTCGTGACGAGATGGCGCAGGTCCAGCAGGATTTGCGCGCGCTGCGGTCTCGTGTGGAGCACTATGCGAACTCGCGGACCAGCGAACGCCGTTAGCTGACTATTCTCATCTGCAGACGGACCGGCTCGCGACGAGCGCCCCGTCGGCTTCATTTCTCCAGCAATGATAGAATGATAGAAAATCACAGGCCGGCCGCGTTTCCGCATCGCGGCCGCTCGATCGGCCTTGAATTTATTCGATCGGGACAGCATAGGACGCAATGAGGCAACCGATATCTTTCGCCAAACCTAGAGTGCATAGACCAAAAGAGAATCTGGGAGAACGCCGTGACGACCGTGATTGATGGCAAGCAAGTTGCAGCTTCGGTGATCGACGCCGTGAAAACCGCGTCTGAGGCGCTGCGGGAACAGACCGGCGTCAAGACCGGTCTGGCCGTGGTTATCGTTGGCGACGATCCGGCAAGCCATGCCTATGTCTCGGCTAAGAGCAGGATGGCCAAGGAGTGCGGTTTCACCTCGGTGCAGCATACACTGCCGGAGGAAACGACGCAGGAGGAGCTCGCGGCACTGGTGCAGACGTTGAATAAGGACGAAAGCCTGCACGGCATTCTCGTGCAGCTTCCGCTGCCCAAGCACCTCAATTCCGACCCGATCATCCAGTCCATCCTGCCTGAAAAGGACGTCGATGGCCTGCACGTCGTCAATGCCGGAAAAGTTGCCACCGGCGATCTCGATGGCGGTCTCGTCTCCTGCACACCGGCTGGCGCCATGGTCTTCGTCAAGCGCACGCATGGCGAAGATCTTTCCGGTCTGAACGCTGTCGTCATCGGCCGTTCCAACCTGTTCGGCAAGCCGATGGCGGCCCTGCTTTTGGCGGCCAATGCGACAGTGACGGTTGCCCATTCGCGCACGAAGGATTTGCCTGCCGTCTGCCGTGGCGCCGATATCCTCGTTGCCGCCGTCGGGCGTCCGCAAATGGTCAAGGCGGACTGGATCAGGCCAGGCGCAACCGTCATCGATGTCGGCATCAACCGTATCGCTGCCCCGGAACGTGGGGAGGGGAAGTTCCGCCTCGTCGGTGATGTCGCCTTCGCGGAATGCGCTGAAGTTGCCGAGGTCATCACCCCGGTCCCGGGCGGCGTTGGCCCGATGACCATCGCCATGCTGATGGCCAATACTGTCATTGCGGCCCACCGCAAGGCCGGCAGGAAGGCGCCGAAATTCTGATCCGGCCGTCGTCGGCGATTGTTCTATGATTTGGGGGCAGGGCCTGTGGAGGCCCTGACGATCAGTTCCGCCCGCCACAGCTCCTGCTCGGGATAGTCGCCGGTCTTCAGGATGCGGGAAATCAACCGGGTGGCGATACGCGAGCCGGCCGCCCGGAGCGACGAGCGTGTCGTCGTCAGCGGAATGCTGAAATTTTCCGGTTTCAGCATCGGCAGGACGTCGTCATGGGCGATCAGCGAAATATCGGTGCCGATCTGCAACCCGGCCTTGTTGATGGCCCTGACGGCGCCGAGCGCTATCACGGTGCTGGAACACAGAACGGCCGTTGGCGGTTCTTCCCGTTCGAGAAACCGCTGCATCGCCCGGTGGCCATATTCATCCGTCATCAGCGAATGCTGCGACAGGTCTTCGTCGAAAGACAGGCCGTTTTCCTCCAGCGCACGTTGCAGCCCCTTTTTGCGCCGGATCGAGAACGTCAGGTTAGCCGGGCCGTTGATCAATGCGATCCGCCGATGCCCGAGCTGGATCAAGAGCCGCGTCGCGTCATAGAATGCGGCGGTGTTATCGATATCGAGAAAGGGGTAGTCTGCCGGTTGTCCGATCGCCCGGCCATGGACGACAAAAGGAATCGACAGCGATTTCAGCATGGCAATGCGCGGATCATTGGCGCGTACATAGGCGAGAAACAGCGCGTCCACGTTGCCGCTGGCTGCCAAGCGCTTGAACGTTGCTTCCTCGTCGTCGGGCGCGCTTGGATTGATGACGAAATGAAAATCGTGCCGGACGGATTCCTCGCCGAGCCCGGCTAGGAATTCACCGAAATGGACGTCGGAATCGATACCCGGGGCAATCGGCATGACGAGGCCGATGGAGCCGGCGCGACCGGTGGCCAGCCTCTGGGCAGCGCGGTTCGGCCTGTATCCGGTCTCGCGCACGGCGCTCAGCACCCGCTGGCGTGTTTCGGCGCTGACTTCCGGATATCCGTTGAGAGCCCGGCTGACCGTCGTTTGCGACAGGCCTAACATTTCCGCGAGCTGTTTCAAATTCACATTCATGATCAGCGCGTCCTCCCAAAGCGCTTTGATTCTTATTTGGTTTTTACGTCAATCCACAGCGCGCGGCGGATTTTGTATCACCCGCGACAGCAGTCAACCAGAAAATTCCGCTTCATTGCGCTGCAAACATTCGCTGCATTGCACGCTCCGGTGGTTTTTTTGACGCTTACGGGAAACCCCTTGACTTCCTGCCCGCCTAAATGATTTGTTAGCAAACTCAAAGCGCTTTGAATTTCGGGGCGCAATGATGTTCGCCCGGCGGCCAAATGGGCTGGGTATTTCTTGGGAGGAAACGACGTGAAGAGAACATTCTTGATGGGAGTGGCAGCGATTGCGCTTGTGGCGGGTGCCGCAAATGCCGCCGAGCTGAAATTCAAGCCGGGCGAAGATTCCAAATTCAACTGGGGAAGCTACGAAGAGTTCAAGAAGGGTCATGACCTCAAGGGCCAGACGCTGACGATCTTCGGGCCCTGGCGCGGCGAAGACCAGGCGCTGGTCGAGTCGGTGCTGGATTATTTCCGCGACGCAACCGGCGTGGACGTGAAATACTCTTCCTCGGAAAACTACGAGCAGCAGATTGTCATCGATACACAGGCAGGCAGCCCGCCGGACGTCGCGGTCTTGCCGCAGCCGGGCCTGATCGCCGATCTCGCCTCCAAGGGTTATCTGACGCCGCTCGGCGAAGAGACCCAGAAGTGGCTTCTCGACAGCTACGCTGCCGGCCAGTCCTGGGTCGATCTGTCGACCTATGCGGGCAAGGACGGCAAGAAGGAACTCTACGCTTTTCCCTACAAGATCGATGTGAAGTCGCTCGTCTGGTACGTGCCGGAAAACTTCGAGGATTCGGGCTATGAAGTTCCGAAGACCATGGAAGAGTTGAAGGCGCTCACCGAGAAGATCGTTGCCGACGGCGGCACGCCCTGGTGCATCGGCCTCGGCTCCGGCGGTGCCACCGGCTGGCCGGCAACCGACTGGGTCGAGGACATGATGCTGCGCACCCAGCCGGCAGATGTCTATGACAAGTGGACCACCAACGCCATACCGTTCACCGATGCGGCCGTAACCGGCGCGATCGATGAATTTGGCTGGTTTGCCAAGAACGACAAGAACGTCGATGGTGGCGCTGCAGCCGTTGCCTCGACCGATTTCCGCGACAGCCCGAAGGGCCTCTTCTCCTCTCCGCCGAAGTGCTACCTGCACCACCAGGCATCGTTCATCCCGTCCTTCTTCCCGGAAGGCACGGTCGTCGGCGAGGATGCGGACTTCTTCTACATGCCGCCTTACGCAAGCAAGGCCGATCTCGGCAACCCGGTTCTCGGCGCCGGCACGCTTGCAATGATCACCAAGGATACGCCGGCGTCGCGCGCCTTTATCGAGTTCCTGAAGACGCCGATCGCGCATGAAGTCTGGATGGCGCAGTCGAGCTTCCTGACGCCGCTCAAGAGCGCCAACAAGGACACTTATGCCAACGGCCCGATGAAAAAGCAGGGAGAAATCCTTCTCAACGCCACGACCTTCCGCTTCGACGGTTCCGACCTGATGCCCGGCAAGATCGGTGCGGGTGCATTCTGGACCGGCATGGTCGATTATGTCGGCGGCAAGTCGTCGGCTGATGTCGCAGCCGGCGTCCAGAAGGCCTGGGACGCGATCAAGTAAAAGACCGGAGAAGTTGGCAGGATGGCCACCAGCCTGCCAATTGTCGAACAGAAGGTGCCGGTACATGTACCGGCACCACAATCAGAAAAGACTGGACGACCCGAGAGTTCGCTCCGCTCCCGACTATGGGAAGGGTGGATGTCGAGAGGGTCGAAAACGCGTCTCTGAACGGCGTGGCCCTGCCGGGTGTGTGATGCCACGCCAAGCAGCCGACCGTTCAGCCTGCCGCAAGGGTCTCTCAACGGTGTTGGAGATCGAGCGACACGGGCGGACAGGCCGCGCTGACGGCCAAGTATTCCTGGGGAGGGAAGTTGCCATGCAGCAGTTGCTTTTTGCCGTCATGACGATGGCCGCGGGGGTTCTCGCCTGCGCCGCATATTTTTACGGGACGAACTGGGTTCTTGACCGGATTTTTCCGTCCAAAGGTCTGACCGGCAAGGTTGCGTCGCGCAACCTGCGCATCACCAACGCCATCCGCCCCTGGCTCTTCCTCGGGCCGGCGATGGTGTCGCTGACCATCTACCTGATCTATCCGGTGATCGAATCCGTCTGGCTGAGCTTCCACGACAAATCCGGTCAGAATTTTGTCGGCTTGAGTAACTTTAACTGGATGATGAATGACGGCGAATTCCGCCAGTCGATCTACAACAATTTCCTCTGGCTGCTCGTCGTTCCGGCAGCGGCAACCTTCTTCGGGCTGATCATCGCGGCACTGACGGATCGCATCTGGTGGGGCAATATCGCCAAGACGCTGATTTTCATGCCTATGGCGATCTCCTTCGTCGGCGCTTCGGTGATCTGGAAATTCATTTATGATTTCCGCCCCGAAGGCTCCGAACAGATCGGCCTTCTGAACGCGCTCGTCGTCTATTTCGGCGGATCGCCTGAAGCCTGGATGACGCTCCCCTTCTGGAACAACTTCTTCCTGATGGTGATCCTGATCTGGATCCAGACCGGCTTTGCCATGGTCATTCTATCGGCGGCGCTGCGCGGCATTCCGGAAGAGACCATCGAGGCGGCCGTCATCGACGGTGCCAACGGTCTGCAGATTTTCTTCAAGATCATGATCCCACAGATCTGGGGCACGATCGCCGTGGTCTGGACCACCATCACCATCCTGGTGCTCAAGGTCTTCGATATCGTTCTCGCCATGACCAACGGGCAGTGGCAAAGCCAGGTTCTCGCTAACCTGATGTTCGACTGGATGTTCCGCGGGGGCGGTGATTTCGGACGCGGTGCTGCGATCGCCGTCGTCATCATGGTGCTGGTGATCCCGATCATGATCTGGAACATCCGCAACGCTGCCAAGGAAATGGAGGGCCGCTGAGATGATTGCTTCTTCCCGCTCGCCGCTCATCTGGGTCGTCCATCTCTCGGTCCTTTTGCTGGTCCTGCTCTGGACGTTGCCGACCGCCGGTCTGCTCATCTCGTCTTTGCGCGACAAGGACCAACTCGCCGTCTCCGGCTGGTGGACTGCGCTGTCGACCTCGACGCAGAACCTCGTCTATCGCGCCCCGGGCGCCGACAAGCAGGTGGAGAAGGACGGCAAGTTCGCCATTGCCGGCAATTTGCTCGAAGGCCAGGCGACCGGTCAGGTCTCTGCCTTCGGCTTTAACAGCCGCGAACCGGCGGCATTCCAGCCAGGGCAGACCGCAGATCTCGGCGACGGTGAAAAACTCACGGTGCAGGCTGACGGCGCATTTGAAATCGTCGCCGACAAGGCGATGGAAGGCACGCGCGGCCAGCGCATCTTCTATACCGCAGCCGTTCCGCCGCGCTTCACGATAGACAACTATCTTGAGGTCATGCGGGCCGAAGGCATCGGCGCTTCCTTCATCAACTCGCTCACGGTCGCGATACCCTCGACGATCATCCCGATCCTGGTCGCCGCCTTTGCGGCCTATGCATTGGCCTGGATGAAGTTTCCCGGCCGGGCGATCCTGATCGCCGTCGTGGTCGGCCTTCTCGTCGTGCCGCTGCAGATGTCGCTGATCCCACTGCTGAAATTGTACAACGGCGTCGGTGCGTTCTTCGGTGTCCCCGCCAAGACCTATGTCGGGATCTGGCTGGCGCATATGGGCTTCGGCTTGCCGCTTGCCATCTATCTGCTGCGCAACTATATGGCCGGCCTGCCGCGCGAAATCATGGAGTCCGCTCGTGTGGATGGTGCCAGCGACTTCGATATCTTCGTCAAGATCATCCTGCCCTTGTCCTTCCCGGCCCTCGCTTCCTTCGCGATCTTCCAGTTCCTTTGGACCTGGAACGACCTGCTGGTTGCCATGGTCTTCCTCGGCACGGGCAACGACTCGCTCGTCCTGACCGGGCGCCTGGTCAATCTGCTTGGCTCGCGCGGCGGTAACTGGGAAATCCTGACGGCATCCGCCTTCATCACCATCATCGTTCCGCTGATCGTCTTCTTCAGCCTGCAGCGCTATCTCGTGCGCGGCCTGCTGGCGGGCTCGGTCAAGGGCGGCTGATCTTTCAAAAACGGGAATTCGACTGAAATGAACATGAGCTTGACCCAGGCGGGTGCTTCCACGTCAACCGCCGATCGTGACTGGTGGCGCGGTGCGGTGATCTACCAGATCTATCCGCGCTCCTATCAGGATTCCAATGGCGACGGCATCGGCGACCTGAAGGGCATTACCGCGCGCCTGCCGCATGTCGCCTCGCTCGGCGTCGACGCGATCTGGATCTCACCGTTCTTCACGTCGCCGATGAAGGATTTCGGTTACGACGTCTCGAACTACAACGGCGTCGATCCGATCTTTGGTCTGCTTGCCGATTTTGACGACCTGATTGCCGAAGCCCATCGGCTCGGCATCCGCGTGATGATCGATCTCGTCTTGTCCCACACGTCGGACCAGCATCCCTGGTTTGTCGAAAGCCGATCCAGCCGCTTCAATCCGAAGGCCGACTGGTATGTCTGGTCGGATTCCAAGCCGGACGGCACTCCGCCCAACAACTGGCTGTCGATCTTCGGTGGCTCGGCCTGGGCATGGGACCCAACACGGCTGCAATACTACCTGCACAATTTCCTGACATCGCAGCCGGACCTCAACCTGCACAATCCGGAAGTTCAGGACGCGCTGCTCGCGGTCGAACGCTTCTGGCTGGAGCGCGGCGTCGATGGCTTTCGGCTGGATACGATCAACTTCTATTTCCACGACAAGCAGCTGCGCGACAATCCGGCGCTGGCTCCGGAACGCCGCAATGCCAACACGGCGCCGGCGGTCAATCCGTATAATTATCAGGAACATCTGTACGACAAGAACCAGCCGGAGAACCTGGAGTTCCTGAAGCGTTTCCGCGCGGTCATGGACGAGTATCCGGCAATCGCCGCCGTCGGCGAGGTCGGTGACAGCCAGATCGGGCTCGAAATCGCCGGGCAATACACCTCCGGCGGCGACAAGATGCATATGTGCTACGCCTTCGAATTTCTGGCGCCCGATCCGCTGACGCCGGCAAATGTCGCGCAGGTGCTGCATGACTTCGCGAAGGCAGCACCGGAAGGCTGGGCCTGCTGGGCGTTTTCCAACCACGACGTGGTGCGCCATATCAGTCGCTGGGGGCGCGATATCGCCGACCACGAGGCGCATTCGAAATTCCTTGCCAGCTTGTTGATGACGCTGCGCGGTTCGGTCTGCATTTATCAGGGAGAGGAACTCGGCCTGACCGAGGCAGACCTTGCTTTCGAGGATCTGCAGGATCCCTACGGCATCCAGTTCTGGCCGGACTTCAAAGGCCGCGACGGTTGCCGCACGCCGATGATCTGGGACGACAGCGCCGTCAATGGCGGTTTCAGCGACGGCAAGCCATGGTTGCCGGTGCCGCGGGAGCATCTCGCCCGCGCCGTCTCGATCCAGCAGGCGGATCAGCGCTCGGTGCTCAATCACTACCGACGCTTCCTTGCCTTCCGCAAGCAGCATCCAGCTTTCGCCAAGGGCGAGATCGAGTTTCGGGCCTATGAGGCGCCGGTGCTCGGTTTCGAGCGCAAGTTCGGCAACGAGACGATCCTGTGCCTCTTCAACATGAGCGGCGAGGCGACAACCGTCGACCGGCCGATCGAAAGGCTCGACGTGCTCGACGGCCACGGTTTCGAATCACATCTGGGTGACGAGAAGATCACGCTACCGGCGTGGAGCGGCTTTTTTGCCCGTGTCGAATAATCGGATCAAGCCGGCATCAACGGGTGCCGATAAAGATGAGAGAAAAAGGGGAGGATGACATGTCGGGTTTGCAACTGAAGGATATCCGCAAGTCCTATGGCGCGGTTGATGTCATTCACGGCATCGATCTCGAGATCAAGCAGGGCGAGTTCGTGGTCTTCGTCGGCCCCTCGGGCTGCGGCAAGTCCACGCTCTTGCGCATGATCGCCGGGCTTGAGGAAATCTCCGGTGGCGAAATGTATATCGCCGATCGCCTGGTCAACGACGTGCCGCCCTCGCAGCGCGGAATTGCAATGGTGTTCCAGTCCTACGCGCTTTATCCGCATATGACGGTCTACGACAACATGGCCTTCGGCATGCGCATCGCCAAGGAAACGAAGGAGGAGATTGACCGGCGCGTCCGTTCCGCCGCCGATATCCTGCAGCTCACCAAATATCTCGACCGCCTGCCAAAGGCGCTCTCCGGCGGTCAGCGCCAGCGTGTTGCCATCGGCCGCGCGATCTGCCGCGATCCAAAGGTGTTCCTGTTCGATGAGCCCTTGTCGAACCTGGACGCTGCTCTTCGTGTCGCCACCCGCATCGAAATCGCCAAGCTGAACGAGGCCATGGCCGATACGACGATGATCTACGTCACGCACGACCAGGT
>UCOA01000263.1 GCA_900474095.1 Hyphomicrobiales bacterium
CGCCGTCGGCGTCGTGTTGCTTGAGGTCGTCGGGTTGAACAAGACATCGACCCAGTAGTTCTCGCCGTTGAAGGTGCTGCTCGGGAAGACGCTGGCCGAATTGTAGCTGTAGACACCCGCATTCGTCGGCGCCGTAAGGGGTCCATTTGTCACAGGCGACGCGAAATAGTTTCCCGTTGCATTATAGTGTCCGTAGTTGGTGTGATACGACACCACATATGTCGTGCCAGCGGCGATCGTCACCGGGTTGGAAAAGCTCGCCGCCTGCCAGCCTACCCCTGACTCGTTGGTGAAGGTGACGGTCGCCAGCCTGGTTCCCGTGCTCGACCACAGCGACCCCGTATGTGGCCCGATGTTCAAGTCGCTCTTGTAGTACCGCACGCCCGCTGCGGTGCCGGCCACTGACGATTGGAACTTCATTCCTACTTCGATCGCGTTGGCATCGACGTCAGGCACGGTGGGCGGTATGGCCGAAGCGGGAAAGAAGTTGTTGCCGGTTACCGTTACGGTGCGGCCGCTACCGGGGGTCTCCAGATTGACGCTGTCGTCGACCGCCCGAGTCTTGATGGTGAACGTGCCGGCTCTCGGCGCGACCCAGCTGTATGTCCAGGTCTCGTCTCCAACCGCCCGGTGCCACGTCGTGCCGCCGTCGGTCGAGACCTCTACCGCGGCGATGACGCCGCCAATATCGGAAGCGGTTCCGCTGATGGTGACGGCGTTGCCCACCTTCAGGGCGGTCCCGTCATTCGGCGCGGTGATCGATGACACGGGTTTTGTGCTATCCGTCGACTGGACTGCTGATATCAGTCCGGCCTCCAATGTGCCAGGCTGGATACCCATGTCGGCCAGCAGGTTGACCATAGCCTGCTTGACCCGCGGGTCGACCGGGGTGGGCTCGAGATCATGGTTCTCGTCGAGCCCCCACGCCCAGTAAACTGTGCCGGCGCCGAACACCAGGGCGCCGCTCGGAGCGCGGTAAAGCGTCAGATTGTGAGTGGCGGTGGCCGACCCCGTCTTGGTGCCGTAGTCCAGCAGATACTCGTTCACGGGCAGGGTTGTCGACGACAGCGCGATGAGTCCAGCGGGACGAAAGCCATTGTCGGGGGACTCATCCCATTCATATCCCAGATAGTTCCGCTCAAGGGTGGCCGTCTGCCCCGGCTGCAGGTTTGCCACGCTGGTATCGCGCCAGAAGCGCAGATTGGCGTCGTCATAGGGGATCGTGATCGCATCGCTTCGGTACGAGTCGACCTGGAACATGGTGCCGGTCAGCGCATTCTCCGGCCGTCCTCCTCCGACTGCGGTCGGCGAGACGAACCGCGGGTCCCGGAAGGTTCCCGTCCATTGGTTGTTCGGATCAATGGGGCCGGCTCTGGTCTCCTTGTAGCACACCAGGGTGCGATACGCTTGGGCGCCAGAACTGATGCTGGGTGCAAAGCGCGTCTCCCAGTAGACCTCGTTGCCGCTCCAAAAGCAAAGGTTCACACCAGCATCCCGCGCAGCCTCGACGTTGGTGCGCTGTTGTCCCGACCAATACTCGTCGTGGCCGACGCTCAGGAACATCTTGTGGTTCTGGATCAGGCTTCCGAGGCGATCGGAGTCCACTCCGGCCATATAGGCAACGTCATAGCCGTTCTTCTCCAGCCACCGGATGGCCGGGTACTCGACACCGAAGATATAATCCTGCGGCCCCGCAGCAAGGCCGCCGCCCCTGGTGGTGATCGGGCGGTTGTAGCTAACCGCATAGGCGCGACCTGGGGCGGAGTCGGTGGCCGGCCCGTTGCCTTGGTACAAATTGGCGCCGCCCCATGGGTTGTAGGCCTGCCAGGTCTCATCCGAGGTTTGGAAGAGGACATCGCTGTGGCTGCTGTCGTCACGTACGATGAACGGGATATGGTTCTGGCCGGCGGTTCCGTCCTGGCGCACGAGCTTGGCGAAGTAGACCCCCGACGCTGCGTCGGCCGGAATTGCCCAGGACGCTGAAACCGACCAGTTGCCGGCGTCGACCAAACCGGTGGCGCTGTCACGCAACGGCGTAGGCTGGTTCTGGACGCCCGTGTGCTGAATGGTTGCGACCTTGCGCGCTCCCATGCCGCCGTAATAGCCGAGTCGATAGATGTCGATGCGATAGTTGCTGGAATTAGTATTGATTTTGAAGCTGACGGTCTGGCCGCGATTGATGCTGATATCGGTGGCGAAGCCCTCGATATTCGAGCTGCCAGCGCCGTCAATGCCCCACTCACTCTCCGGATTGCCAGGTTTCTGGTTCTCGAGAACGATCGGATTGGTCGCTGCCGCCGCGAAAACAATTTGAGAGCTGCTGGGGGCAGCCGCCTCCATGGTGACCGAACCGGGCGACGTGCTTGTCGGGCCCGTCGTCGTTGCGTTGGCGGTCTCCCCGCTTCCGACTGCCAACGGGGCCACGCTCCGCGCGAGTGACGGATCACTGGTCGAAGTATCGAAGATGTCGTCACCGTTCGGCACAGTATCCGTATCGGCGCTCAGCCTTGTACTCGACAACTGAACGTCCTGTTGAAGCATCCCGCCGCCGGCGTCAGCGTCAGCCTCATAAGGGGACGATGCAGCCCCGATTGTAACTGCGTTCGCGTTCTGCTCGAAAGGTGCAAAGCCCGACGCATTGGCGGACTGCAGCGGCGAGGTAACAGCGTCGCTTGGAACCCCCGTTCCGCTAATTGTTGCGAACGTGTGGGGCAAGGTCGGCGGTGTGATATTGACCTGACCGTCCGTGGCGGGGATCACGCTCACTCCCTGCCCGATGTCATGTTCAGTGAGCGTAGAGCTGGCGACGGGACCGACGACAAGGGCCTGATATTTGTTCCCATCCGCAGCTTGCACGGATGTCGCAGTTTGAACAGAAACCTCGCGCGTGTCGGTAGACTTGCGCGACCTCCCCCTTCCGCCCACGATCAGCCACCGGGGAACCCAGGAATCCACTAGTAGTGAGCGGGAAGCCCACCGGCGAGCATTGCGGTCCATTGCAAGCCCCTCTCGTGAAATTGGCAAAGTCAAATATCTGAGGATCGTTCCGCCAAAATTATAGTCGAAGAATAACGCAGCATATCCTACCCATATCGACTACAGGCGGCATCCTTTCAGGTGAACGAGCTTGTGTGCAGCGAGCTCTTTGATGAAGCGATTAATGGCTGTCTGAAGATCGACGACCGAATGAAAGACGCCGTACTTTAGCCGTCGACGGGTGAGTTTTGCGAAGAAGCCCTCGACGGAGTTCAACTAGGAACAGGATGTCGGAACGAAGTGGAAGGTCCCGCGTGTGTGCCGCGCCAACCAAGCCCGGACTTTTGGCTGTTTGCGTGTCGCGTAGTTGTCCAGGATGACGTGAACCGCCTTGTCTTTTGGCAGCTGAGCCTCAATCGTGTTGAGGAAGCGGATGAACTCCATGCCGATGGCGCTGCATGTTGCGGCCGATGACCGATCCGTCGAGAACATTCAGGGCAGCGAAGTGCCGTGGCGCTTGTAGTTATCATCGTGCCTAGCTCCGCAGGCAAGATACACGCGAACACCCGTTCCTGGTCCGATCATGCTGCTTCAACCGCCCGGATGAGCCGAGTAAGGACGGTGGCATGGACGCCACTGTCGAAGCGAAGGCTACGCCCATAGTTCAGACGCAACTCGATCAGCGCGGGCGCGCGCACTACGTCCTCCGAGCGGGCCGTCGTCCATGGCGGACGTATCTACGGGAAGGAAGACCGTATCGGCCATGGGCGGCAACAAACCCTTCTTCTTCAGCTCATGCCGCCAGGCGTAAATCGTACGCATACGCGGAAGGCCGCCTTGAGAAGTGTGCGGAAACGTAGCTGACTGTTTGTATGGACATCTATACTGACAGTCAGCGTGAAAACCGTCTTGAGATCGTCGATACTGGTCGGCGTCGCCGGTTCAGCAAAGAGGTGAAGCTGCGGATTGTGGATACGACAGGCCTAGCTCAACACTATACCGAAGACGCGGTAGCGTTTCCTCCCAACGAA